>JAEULF010000348.1 GCA_016793965.1 Alphaproteobacteria bacterium
TGCACGAGGACGTCAACGAGGAGTGGATCTCGGACAAGACGCGGCACGCCTGCGACGGGCTGAAGCGGCAGCGGCTCGACCGTCCCTACCTGCGCGGCGCCGACGGCAAGCTGAAGGCGGTGAGCTGGCCGGAGGCGCTCAGGGCAGCCGCCGACAAGCTGAAGGCGGCAGGAGGCGGCCGCGTCGCCGCGATCGCCGGCGACCTGTGCGACGCGGAGTCCATGTTCGCGCTCAAGGGCCTGATGACGGCGCTGGGATCGCCGCACCTGGACTGCCGGCAGGACGGCGCCAAGCTCGACGCGCGCGCGCGCGCCGGCTACCTCTTCAACAGCGGCATCGCCGGCATCGACAGGGCCGACCTGATCCTGATCGTCGGCGCGGACCTGCGCCGCGAGGCGCCGATCGTCAACGCGCGCGTCCGCAAGCGCTACCTGACCGGTCAGCTCAAGATCGCGGCGATCGGGCCGCGATTCGAGGCGACCTATCCGGTCGAATGGCTGGGCGCCGGGGCGCAGACCCTGGCCGAGGTGGCGGGCGGCCGGCACTCGATCGTGGAGCGGCTGAAGGCGGCGAAGGCGCCGATGCTGATCCTCGGGCAGGGCGCGCTGGCGCGCGCCGACGGCGCCGCGGTGCTGGCGCTGGCCCGCCAGGCTGCCGAGGCCGGCGGCATGATCAAGGACGGCTGGAACGGCTTCAACGTCCTGCACACGGCTGCGGCGCGCGTGGCCGGGCTCGATCTGGGCTTCGTGCCGGGTGCAGGCGGGCGGGACGTGGCGGGCATCCTACAGGGCTGCGAGAGCGGCGAGATTCAGGTCGCCTACCTCCTCGGCGCCGACGAGATCGACATGAAGCGGCTCGGCCGCGCCTTCGTCATCTATCAGGGGCACCACGGCGATGCCGGCGCGCACCGCGCCGACCTGGTGTTGCCGGGCGCCGCCTACACCGAGAAGGACGGCACCTACGTCAACACGGAAGGGCGCGCCCAGGCGGCGCGCGCTGCCGCCTTCCCGCCTGGCGAGGCGCGCGAGGACTGGAAGATCCTGCGGGCGCTGTCGGAGACGCTCGGCAAGGCGCTGCCGTTCGACACCCTCGGCCAGCTCGTCCAGGCGATGGTCAAGGCGCAGCCGCTGCTCGGCGCCATCGACCAGCTGCAGCCGGCGCCCTGGGCGCCGTTCGGGACGCCGGGCGCTGCCGATGCGGCGCCGTTCGCGTCGCCGATCAAGAACTTCTACATGACCGACCCGATCAGCCGCGCCTCGTCGGTCATGGCGGACTGCACGGAGGCTGCGGCCAAGATGCGCGCAGGGGCGACGGGAACCCATGGCTGAGCTCTGGACCCACTACCTGCTGCCGACGATCCTGATCGTCGCGCACATCCTCGCGATCGTCGTGCCGCTGCTGGTCGCCGTCGCCTACCTGACGCTGGCCGAGCGCAAGGTCATCGCGGCGATGCAGCTGAGGAAGGGCCCGAACGTCGTCGGGCCGTTCGGGCTGCTCCAGCCGCTGGCGGACGGCGTCAAGCTGCTGCTCAAGGAGACCATCCTGCCGGCGGGCGCCAACCGCGTCGTCTTCGTCGCCGCGCCGATCATCATCTTCGCGCTCGCCCTGGTCGCCTGGGCCGCGATCCCGGTGCAGCAGGGCTGGGTGCTCGCGGACATCAATGTCGGCGTGCTCTACCTCTTCGCGATCTCCTCGCTCGGCGTCTACGGCATCCTGATGGCCGGTTGGGCGTCCAACTCGAAGTACGCCTTCCTCGGCGCGCTGCGCTCGGCCGCCCAGATGGTGTCCTACGAGGTCTCGATCGGCTTCGTGATCGTCTGCGTGCTGCTCTGCGTCGGCTCGCTGAACCTGTCCAAGATCGTGATGGCGCAGGAGAGGATCTGGTTCGCGGTCCCGCTGCTGCCGATGTTCGTCGTGTTCTTCATCTCGGCGCTGGCCGAGACCAACCGCTCGCCTTTCGACCTGCCGGAGGGCGAATCCGAGCTCGTCGCCGGCTACTTCGTCGAGTACTCGGCGATGACGTTCGCGCTCTTCTTCCTCGGCGAGTACGCGAACATGATCCTGATGGCGGCGATGACGTCGATCCTGTTCCTCGGCGGGTGGCTGCCGCCGCTCGGGATCGCGTCTTTCACCTGGGTGCCCGGGATCGTCTGGTTCGCGCTGAAGATCGCCGCCGTGCTCTTCGTGTTCCTGTGGGTGCGCGCGACCTTCCCGCGCTACCGCTACGACCAGCTCATGCGGCTGGGGTGGAAGATCTTCCTGCCGCTGTCGCTGCTCTGGGTGGTGCTGACCGCCGCCGTCCTGGTGGCGTTCGGCTGGGCGCCCAAGGGCGCGTGAGAGAGTAGGGGACGAGCATGGCCTTCCTCGACCAGACGGCGCGGAGCTTCCTGCTGGCGGAGCTGCTCTCAGGCATGTGGCTGACGCTGAAGTACATGTTCAAGGCGAAGTACACGCTGAACTACCCCTACGAGAAGGGGCCGCTCTCGCCGCGCTTCCGCGGCGAGCACGCGCTGCGCCGCTATGCCAACGGCGAGGAGCGCTGCATCGCGTGCAAGCTGTGCGAGGCCGTGTGCCCGGCTCAGGCCATCACCATCGAGGCCGAGCCGCGCGCCGACGGCAGCCGCCGCACGACCCGCTACGACATCGACATGACGAAGTGCATCTACTGCGGTTTCTGCCAGGAGGCCTGCCCGGTGGACGCCATCGTCGAGGGGCCGAACTTCGAGTTCACGACGGAGACGCGCGAGGAGCTGTTCTACAACAAGGACAAGCTGCTCGCGAACGGCGACCGCTGGGAGCGCGAGATCGCCGCCAACATCGCCGCGGACGCGCCGTACCGCTGACCGCGCCCATTTGCTGACCGAGCCGGCCGCGCGCTCCGCGGGGCCGGGACCGGAGACGAGGCTGAGAGATGATCCAAGGGCTGGCCTTCTACGTGTTCTCGCTCGTGGCGATCGCCGCGGCCGTGATGGTCATCTCGGCGCGCAACCCGGTGCACTCCGTGCTGTTCCTGATCCTCGTGTTCTTCAGCGCGGCCGCGCTCTTCGTGCTGATGGGCGCCGAGTTCCTGGCGATGATCCTGGTCGTCGTCTATGTCGGCGCCGTCGCCGTGCTGTTCCTGTTCGTCGTCATGATGCTCGACATCAATTTCGCCGAGCTGCGCGAGGGGTTCCTGCGGTACCTGCCTGTCGGGCTGCTGATCGGCATCGTGCTGCTGGTCGAGCTGGTCGTGGTGGTGGCGAGCTGGAAGGCCTCGCCGGACGCAGCCAAGGCGCTCGCTGCGCCGACGCCTTCGATCCAGGCCGTGCCGAACACGCACGCGCTCGGCAAGGTGCTCTACACGGACTACGCCTACCTGTTCCAGGCGTCCGGGATCATCCTGCTCATCGCGATGATCGGCGCGATCGTGCTGACGCTGCGCGAGCGCGCCGGCGTCAAGCGCCAGGTCATCGCGCGCCAGAACGCGCGCCGGCGCGACCAGGCGGTCGCCGTGCGCAAGGTCCAGACGGGGAGCAGCGCCTGATGCTGACGATCGGTCTCGCCCACTACCTGACGGTCGCCGCGGTCCTGTTCACGGTCGGGATCTTCGGCATCTTCCTCAACCGGAAGAACGTGATCGTCATCCTGATGTCGGTCGAGCTCATGCTGCTCGCCGTCAACGTCAACCTCGTCGCCTTCTCCACGCACCTGAACGACCTGGTCGGGCAGGTGTTCGCGATGTTCGTGCTCACCGTGGCCGCGGCAGAGGCTGCGATCGGCCTTGCCATACTGGTCGTCTACTTCCGCAACCGCGGCACCATCGCGGTCGAGGACATCAACCTGATGAAGGGCTGAGCCCCGGGCCGCCGCCCGGTCGCTGCTGACGGGATCCAGAGGACTTACGATGTTCGTCGCCGCCGTCTTCCTACCCCTGCTCGGGTCGCTGATCGCCGGGCTCCTCGGGCGCTCGATCGGCAAGCGCGGCGCGCAGGCGGTGACCTGCGGCTGCATGATCGTGGCGGGCGTCTGCGGCGTGCTGTCGCTGAAGAGCGTGCTCGACGCGAACAGCGCCGCGACGACGGTCAGGCTCTTCACCTGGATCGGCAGCGGCAGCTTCGAGGTCGCCTGGGCGCTGCGCTACGATGCGCTCTCTGCCGTCATGGTGGCGATGGTCACCTGCGTGTCCGCGTCGATCCACGTCTACTCCGTGGGCTACATGGCGCACGACAAGTCCGTCCCCCGCTTCATGGCGTACCTGTCGCTCTTCACCTTCTTCATGCTGATGCTGGTGACGTCGAACGACCTGGTGCAGCTCTTCTTCGGCTGGGAGGGCGTCGGCCTGGCGTCCTACCTGCTGATCGGCTTCTGGTTCGAGCGGCCC
>JAEULF010000349.1 GCA_016793965.1 Alphaproteobacteria bacterium
TGCGGCCGCATCCGCGCGAGCCCGGCAAGTACGAGATCATCGCCGGCGAGCGGCGCTGGCGCGCGGCGGCGAGCGCCCGGCTGCACGAGATCCCGGTCGAGGTGCGCAGCGTCGGCGATGCCGAGATGTTCGAGATCGCGCTGGTCGAGAACATCCAGCGCGAGGACCTCTCGGCGATCGAGGAGGCCGACGGCTACGACCGTCTGATGAAGGAGTTCGGCTACACCCAGGAGACGCTCGCCAAGCGCGTGGGCAAGAGCCGCGCCCACATCGCCAACACGCTGCGCCTCGGCGGCCTGCCGGAGCCCGTCCGCGAGATGGTGATCGCCGGCAAGCTGACGGCCGGCCACGCGCGAGCGCTGCTCACGGCGCCGGACCCGCGCGCGCTCGCGGAGGAGGCGGTGTCGCGCAGCCTCTCCGTGCGCGACGTCGAGCGCCTCGCCAACCTCCGCAAGGCCTCGGCCGGGATGCGAAAGAAGGGCGGGCGCCCCAGCAAGGCCGAGGCCGCCGGCGGGGGCAAGGCGACGGCGAAGGATGCCGACACCAGCGCGTTGGAGCGCGACCTGACGACCCGTCTCGGGCTGCGCGTCGAGATCTCCGGCGGCGAGCCGGGGACTGTCGTGGTCCGCTACGGCACCCTGGAGCAGCTCGACGACCTCGTGCAGCGCCTGCTGGCTTAGCCGCCGGCCAGGCAGTCGCACGAGGCCCGTCGCAGCGGCGCGCCGGCGGCCGCACGCAAGCCACTGATCCCCGGCAGCGCGTGCGGCCGTCGGCCACGCTCTCTCGCCCGAACCGGACCGCCGCCGCCAGAGCCGGCCGGCCTCAGCTCCGGACCGAGCGCGCCCGTGCCATGGCGGCGAGCTCCGCCATCGCCCGTGCGCACAGCAGCTCCGCCGGCGCTCCCGTGCGCTTGCAAGCGACCTCGGTCTCGAGCAAGCGCGAGAGCGCACGATCCAGGTGCCGAGTCGACGCGCCGCCGGATCCCTGGGCCCAGAGCCGGAGCGCGCTCACCATCGCCGGCTGAGCCTTGAAGAAGACCGGCGGTCGCAGGGACCCGACGGCCTCCTCGGGGTTGCCACCGCCTGCCCAGCGACTCGCGGCAGCGTGCAGCCGGATGAAATGACGCGACACGGCCCGCAGCACCGTGACCGGCGACGTTCCCTCGGAGCGCAAACGCGCCATGACCCGATCGAGGGTCGCTCGGTCCCCGGCGGCGACGGCGGCGGCGAGATCGTCGAGATCCAAGGCGGCAGCGTCGCCGACCACAGCTCTCGCCGCTGCGAGGTCGATCGTTCCGCCCGGCCCGGCATAAAGTGCCAGCTTGGCGAGCTCGCTGCGCGTGACGCCCCGATCGCCGCCGAGCTGGTCCGCCAGCCAGGCGACCGCGCTGGCCTCGACCTTGATCCCGGCGGCTTCGAGCGATCGCCGCACGATCTCGGCAACGGCCGCCTCGTCGTCGAGATAGCAGGGGATGGCCGCTGCCTGGGCCTGCTCCTCCGCCAGGCGGCGCAAGCCGGATTGCTTGCCCAGCTCGCCTGCCTCCACCACAATGAGGGCGTCGCTCTTGATCTCGCTCGCGAGAAGGGCCCGCAGGTGGGCGGCGACATCCTCGCCCGCATCGCGGATCCGCAGGGCGCGCCTGCCGCCCATCAGCGGAATCTGCCCGGCCTCGTCGCTCAGCCTAGCAGGGTCCGCCTTGAGCATCGCGCCGGTCAACTCGGCCACGCGGAACGGATCGTTCACCTTGCCGGCAGCCGCCCGCACGAGCCGCTCGGCGCGTTCCCTCGTCAGGCCGGAATCCGGTCCATAGACGAGGGCGACGCGGATGCTGGCGGGCGGCGCGTCGAGGAACCGCTCGATCGCGGCGCCCTTCAGCTGCATGGGCGTGCGCTCCCCCACCGCGCCGAGCCCGATGCGCGCGCGTCAGCCATTCGGCGGGGTGGTCCCCGGAGGCGTGGCTCCTGGCGGGGCGATCACCGGACCGGGTTGAATCGGCTGCTGCTCCTGCACCGGATCGCCGCCAGGCACGGACGGCGCCACCGAGTCCTCGATCGGCGTCGGTGCGGGGCCGACCGTGCGCGGATCCCGGATGTAGAGCTGGAGCCGCCGGACGATCTGGCCGGCGAGCTGCTCCAGGCCCCGGTCGCGGGCGTCGTCGACGGCTGCGATGTCCGCATAGGCGCCTGAGGTCGAGGGAGGCTTGTTGAAGCTGCTGGCGATGAGCTCCTGGCCGCGGAAGAGCGACTGGTTGGTTTCGGAGTCGACCAGGAAGAACCGCGCGGTCAGAGCCAGGTCCGTCCGGGTGGCCGTCGCGTCGCGGCGCACGGCCACGGCGCGCTGCGCCTCGAACAGCTCGACAGTGAGGAGATAGCGCGCCGGGCCGGTCGGGCCGTAGGGCGACAGCAGGTGCTGCAGGCGCGACCGCAGGACCTGGCCGGAGAACTCGCGGATCGGCTGGACGCGGATCTGCGCCATCGCCTCCGCGACGGTCGGCTCCCCGCCCGCCGTCCGGCGACCGTGCACGGGCTGGAAGCCGCAGGCGGCCAGAGCGACGGCGACGCAGAGCGCCGCCGTCGCGCGTGCCGCCGGCCCGTGCCGCTCAGACCACGACATTGATCACCTTGTTCGGCACCACGATCACGCGCCGCGGCGGCTTTCCCTCGAGGATCTTCTCGACGGCTGGCAGCGCCAGCGCGGCGGCCTCGGCCGCGCGCGCTTCCGAGTCGCGCGGCAGCTCGACCGTGCCGCGCAGCTTGCCGTTCACTTGGACGGCGACGGTGATCGCGCTGTCCACCAGAGCGGCCGGGTCAACGGCCGGCCAGGACGCGCGCGCCAACAGGGTCTTGTGCCCGAGATGCGCCCAGATCTCCTCGGCGAGGTGCGGCATCATCGGACCGAGCAGCACGGCGACGGCCTCGTGCGCCTGGCGGCGGACCCAGGCGGCGTCCGGCCCGGTCTCCTTGAACTCCTCGAGCAGGTTGGTGAACTCGCGCACCCGCGCGACCGCCTTGTTGAGGTGGAACCGGTCGATGTCCTCGCCGACGCCCTGCACGGTCCGGTGCATCTCGCGGTAGACGCCTGCCGCGCTATCCCCGAGGGTGCCGGGCCGGGCAGTTCCGGCGGGCGCCACCGGGCGGGACGCGTCGGGCTCCGCGACCAGGCGCCAGACGCGCTGCACGTATCGCCAGGCGCCGTCGATCCCGGCGTCCGACCAGTCCAGGTCGCGCTCGGGCGGGCTGTCGGAGAGCATGAACAAGCGCGCGGTGTCCGCGCCGTAGGTCTCGATGATGCGCGCCGGCGGCACGACGTTCTTCTTCGACTTGCTCATCACCTCGCGCCGGCCGATCGTGACCGGGCGGCCGGTCTGGGCGTGCACGGCCGATCCGTCGTCGCCCTTGCGCACGTCCTCCGGGTAGAGCCACTTCCCGGCCTCGTCCTTGTAGGATTCGTGGCAGACCATGCCCTGGGTGAACAGGCCGGCGAAGGGCTCGTCGATCCTCGCGTGGCCGGTCAGCTTCATGGCGCGCATGAAGAAGCGCGAGTAGAGCAGGTGCAGGATCGCGTGCTCGACGCCGCCGATATACTGGTCGACGGGCAGCCAGTAGTCGGCCTCCGCGCGCACGACGGGCGTGTCGGCTCGCGGCGAGCAGTAGCGCGCGAAGTACCAGGACGAATCCACGAAGGTGTCGCAGGTGTCGGTCTCGCGCTGCGCCGGCTTGCCGCAGGCCGGGCAGGGGACGTGCTTCCACGTCGGGTGGCGGTCGAGCGGGTTGCCCGGC
>JAEULF010000385.1 GCA_016793965.1 Alphaproteobacteria bacterium
GCCGGGATCGCCGCGCGGGCGCGCGCTCGCGCCATCGCCTACGTGCCGCAGCTGCAGGCTCCCAGCTTCGCCTTCACCGTGGAAGACGTCGTGCTGATGGGGCGGACCGCCCATCTCGGCCCGTTCGGGCAACCGGGCCGGGCGGACCGGGCAGCGGCCGAGGCAGCGATCGAGCGCTTGGGCATCCAAGCCATCAGGTCCGAGGCGGTGACCGAGATCTCGGGCGGCCAACGCCAGCTCGTCGCCATCGCGCGCGCCCTGGCGCAGGACGCGCCGATCCTGGTGATGGACGAGCCGGCGGCGCATCTGGATTTCGCGAATCAGCTCCTCGTCCTGGACGAGATGCGCGGCTTGGCCGCGCGCGGCCTGGGCGTCCTGTTCACGACGCATGATCCGCAGCACGCCTTCGCCTTCGCGGATCACGTCCTGCTGCTTGCTCGCGGCGGCGCCATGGCCGCAGGCGCCCCGGCGGAGACGATGACGGCGCCCGCGCTCTCGCGCCTCTACGGCCGCGCCCTGGACGTGCTGCAGCTGCCGGCGCCGGACGGGCGGCGCTTCTGCCTGCCCCAGCGACCGCAGCGGCAGGGATGACGCTGTCGCTGATCGCGGGCGCGCAATCGCGCCGGCTTTATCTCGGGGACCGTTGGGTCGGCTGCCGTGACGCTGGACATCGTCCAATTGCTCGATAGCATGCACCGAACTACCGGAGGTGGCCGCACCCGGCGGCATCGAGCCTAGGATCCGGCCTGTAGACGGGGCACGAGAGCCATGAATTACTCCAGCGCGCTGAGCGGCGATCAGCTGATCGTGAGCCTCTCAGACGAAGTCACGTTTGCGCACAACCGCAAGTTCAAGGAGATGATCGAGTCGATCTTCGGGTCGGACTCCAAGGTCGCCGGCAAGTTCAAGACGATCGTCTTTGACCTGCAGCGCGTGACGTTCATCGATTCCGCCGGTCTGGGCATCTTCATTCTGGTGAAGGACCGCAGCGACAAAGTGGGCGCCAAGGTGATCCTGCGCAAGCCGCCGACTGAGGTCCGCAAGATGCTGGACGTCGCGCGCTTTGGCAAAGTCTTCACCATCGAGGATTGACGGCGTCGTGGACCTTGTCCTCGTCGGCGACGGAATCACGCCCGGCCGGCTGGCCGAGGTTGCCGATCAGGTCAAGGCGCATGTCGGCGCCGGGATGGCGGTCGCCGCCGCGAACGGCCGCTCGACCCCACCAGCCGCCGCTGACCGGCGCCTGCTGATCGCCTCGCCCGAGCGCGTCGCTCTGGCGCTGGACGGCGGCGAGCGCTGGATCTGCGAGGACGGGATGGCCCCGGCCTGGTCGGAGCGCCTGGCCGCGGTCTTCGCCCATGGCCGGTCGCCGCTCTTCGCCTGGTGCGTCCGCAGCAGCACGGCCTACGGCGTGCCGATCGTCGATCCCCTGGCGCGCCATCTCGTGGCGCGGGGCGTGCTCAGCGAGGCCTCGGCCTGGGCATTCAAGGCCGGCCTGACCGAGGCCATCGCCAATGCCTGCATCCACGGCAACCTCGAGATCGACAACCGCGACCGCGTGGATCCCTGGCGCTTCTCGATCTTCGTCGAGACCGTGCATCTGCGCCTGACCGATCCGCGCTACGGCGGTCGCGGCATCATGGTCGTCCTCACGCCGGACGAAAGCGGACTCTGCGCCGAGCTGTGGCAGGAATGCGGGCGGATCCCGTTGTCGGCGGCGGAGGCGCGCTTGCCGACCGCTGACCGGCCGGCCGGCCGCGGGATGGCGCTCATGGCGGCTGTCGCGAAGTCGGTCGATGTCCTGGCGGACGGACGTTGCGTGCGCCTCGTCTTCCCGCTGTGACGCGCCATGCCGCCGGCGGGGCCGGCGACGGACGGGAGTGCAGTATGGCGGAGAGCAAGCCCGGTGGCGCGGCTGTGGGCGGGGCGGGAGGCGACGCCGGCAACGGGCCGGTGATGCGCCCGTGGCGACCTGATGCGGCTGTCGCTGCGGGAAGCCGCGGCAATGCCGACCCTGATGCCTTCGCCAAGCTTTCGATGCAGGAGAAGGTCGATGTGATCGCCGGCATGGTCGGCGTCGTGAAGCAGTTCGGGGGCGATCCGAAGCAAATGCTGCGCGACGTGATCCGCGGCCTGACGGTCGAGCAGAAGGCTCAGATCGCGCGCGACCCGCGCCTCAAGGCGCAGCTGCAGAAGCTTCTGGAGATCCTTTAGGCGCCTTGCCAGGCGACCTGATGGGCGCTCTGCGGCTCTCGGCCTGCGCCAAGCGCAGGCCGAGGCCAGGTTCGCATGCGCGCCGGTCAGTTGTTGTTGTCGTCGAAGTCCCGACGCGGTCCACGCGGCCGGTCTCCGCGCGGTCCGCCGAAGCCGCCGCGGTCGCGATAGCCGCCACCGCCCGGTCCGCCGAAGCCGCCGCGCGACCGTCCGTAGCCGCCGGGTCCGCCCGGATCGCCCGGCGGCGGGCCGAAGCCCCCGCCCGGTCCGCCGGGCTGTCCACCGCCCTGGTCGCCGTAGCCGCCGCCGCCATAGCCGCCGCCGCCGCCGCCGCCGCCATAGCCGCCGCCACCGCCGCCATAACCGCCGCCGCCACCGCCGCCATAACCGCCGCCGCCGCCGCCATAGCCGCCGCCGCCGCTGAACCCTTGTCCAGGCGGCCGCGGGGGCCGGCGCGGCCGCGGCGTCGCCGTGCTGATGTCCAGCTCGACGATCCGTGCGACCTGCGGCCCTTTCGGGCTCTGCACGATCTCGAATGTGATCTTCGATCCCTCAGGCGCGTCCTGAAGGTTCGCCCGCTTCAGAGCCGAGATGTGCAGGAACACATCCGGCGATCCGTCCGACGGCTGGACGAAGCCGAAGCCCTTCTCAGGATTGAACCACTTCACCGCCCCGGTCATCACCGGACCGCTCCCGCCCTGCGGAGGCCCCGGTGGGCTCTGATTGCGCATCGATTGAACTCTCGTCCGGACACTAGGGAACTCGGAGACCCCCGGGTCTCGCCCTCTCGGGCGCTAGCAAAGCAGATTTGAGGGGTTTGGGGAAGCCTCGGACGCATCGCCGCCTTGCAGCGCTGGGCAACAGGCTCGACGGCGCGGCCCGTCGGCGCGAGCGCGCGGGAATTCAGGGGGATCGCGCGCCCGCAGGCACGCCGGCCAGCTGCGCGAGCGCGTCGATCGCCGGCTCCGGGCCGAGGCGCGCGAGATCGCCCTCCGGCGCTGCCACGACGCGAACCGCGGGGCCGAGCGGTCGCCACAGCCGCGGGTCCGTCGGCCCGAACAGGGCTACCGTCGGGCAGAGCCGCGCCGCCAATTGGGTGGCGCCGGAATCGTTGCCGACGAAGGCCGCTGCCTGCGCCATCACGGCAGCCGCCGCGCGCAAGTCGAGGTCGGCGAGGACCGGCCAGGGGAGCTCGCCGCCGGCGCCGGTCCGCAGGGATCGAATCGCCGCTTCGTCCGCCGGGCCCTGGAGGAAGACGGGCGACCAGCCCCCTGCGCGCGCCTGCGCCGCCACGGCGAGCAGTCCGTCGGCAGGCCAGTTCTTCCACGGGCCGCCGCTGCCCGGATGCAGCAGGACCAGCCGGCCGCCGCTGTGTCCCGGCAGGGCCCGCAGGCGCGCCAGGGCGCGCGCCTTCTCGTCCGCAGAGGGAGCGAGCCAGGCCAGCCAGTCGGTCAAGCCGGCAAGGCCCGGCGGGTCGGCCAGGCCGGCGAGCAGCGTCGCGGCGACATGATCGGGCGCGGCGCCGTCCGCGCGGCGCGGACCGCCCTCGGGGACCGCGATGCCAATCGCCCGGTCGATCCCGGCCGCGCGCACGGCGTCCAACGCGCCGACCGCGCGGCGCAGGCAGACGATCGCCGCGTCCGCGGCGGCGAGCGCGGCGCGCGCGCGGTCGCCGAAGCGCCCGCCGAACAGGCCTAGCCAGTCGCTGCTGCCGCCGTCGACGATGTCCAGCGCGCAGCCGCCCGGCCTGGCGCTGGCGGCGCTTGGCGCCAGGAAGCGCCAGGAGGCCGGCGTCCCAGCGATGGTCACCCGGGAGGCACCCCTGTCGCGCAGGGCTTGCAGCAGCGGCAGGGTGAGCACGGCGTCGCCGAGCGCACCGGGGCGCACGACGAGGACGTGGTCGCCCTGCCGCACGCGCAGCCCCGTCGCCGCTGCCGCGCCCATGCGGCAGCCCCGCGCCCGGCGCTAGCCGCGCCCCGGCGGCAGCGCCCCGACGGCCCAGCCGACCGTCTCGGCAAGGACCGCGCGCAGCGCCTCGTCGAAAGCGACGACGATGCGCTCCATCTCGGCGCCGGAGAATGCGACGACGTGCTCGTGCGAGGCACTGGCGAAGATCGTGCGCTCGGGCATGCGCACCAGCTTCGCCTGGAGCCGCACATGCACGTTGCCGGCCGTGTCGCTGGTCAGCTCCGCCTGGAAGTCGCGCAGCTCGCTGCGCAGCACGAAGTCGGGCCGCAGCCCCACCACGTCGCGACCGACAGCCGGCAGCCGGCCGCTGTTCTCCAGGCTCTCGATCAGCAGGCTCTGCACCATGTCCGTCGCGGAATCGATCCAGTTGGCGCGGCCATAGTACTCGATCGCGAAGTCGCGCTGGCGCAGCGCGATGCGGGCAGTGTCCAGCCCCGACGACGCGACCGGCTTCTCCACCGAGATCTGCCAGGGCAGGCTCGCCAAGCCCTTCGGGAAGCCCTTGGCCGCCGTCAGCTTGTAGAGGCGCACCGGGGCGCCTTGGCCCGGCAGCTCGACGGCGCAACCGGCGAGCGCGGCGCCGGCGCTTGCCAGGAGCGCGCGGCGCGACAGCTTCCCCACGATCATTTCGCCTCCCGACCCTTCTGCTGGTCGCCGAACAGGAACCGCGCGGGGTCGCGCTCGAGCTTCTCGGCGACGCGCGTCAGCGCCACCATCAGCGCCCGCGTCTCCGTCGCGAGCTGCGCGACCTCGTACAGACCGTGCTGGGTGAAGTCGCGCACCGGCTGGCGGTTCTCCGCGACCAGCCCGTCGACCTGCCGCGCCAGCTGCGCGATCGACGCGGCCGTGGCGCGCAGGTCCTGCAGCGTCCGCGTCGCCTCGTCGGAGGCGCTGCCGACCTTGCGCGCGAGGTCCGTCGTCGCGGCCGCCGTGCCCTCGAGCGCCGTTCCGACGGCCCCGTAGCGCTCCACCGTCAGCTCCACCGCTGCCATGGCGCGCGCGCCGGTCTGGACGAGCTGGCCGATCTGGTCGGCCTGGTCCGACAGCGCGCGCGTCAGCGCCGCGACGTTGGCCAGGGTCTGCGTCACCTGCGCGCGGTTGTCCGCCGAGACAAGGCTGGCGACGTCCGCGAGCAGCGCGTTCGTGCGGTTGAGCAGCTGCGGCACGTCGTCGGCGATCTGGTCGATCGGCGGCGCCTTGTACTTGATGACCGGCATCTGCTCGTCGCCGCGCGCCAACAGGATGGGCGAGTCGGGCGCGCCGCCGGAGAGCTGCACGAAGACCTGCCCGGTCAGGCCCGGTCGCTCCAGCGTCGCCGTCGCGCCCTCGCGAAGCACCAGCGCGTTGTCCACCTCGATCACCGCCTCGATGAACTTGGCTTGGTCGGGCATGATCCGCACGGAACGCACGCGCCCCACCGGGACGCCCTGGTAGCGCACCGCCGTGCCCGCAGCGAGGCCCGTCACCTTGCCGTCGATATAGATGATGTAGGCGCGCGTTGACGTGGACGTCCGGGGGTCCGAGAGCCAGACCAGGAACCCCACGATCCCTGCGAGGAGCGCCAGGACGAAGGCACCGACCAGGACGTGCCGGGGGTTCGTCTCCACGATCGATGTCTCCTGCGCTGCGCGCTCGCGTGCCGGTCGGGATCATAGGGAGGCGATGCGGCTGCGCCAACAGCGGACAGGCGGCATGCCCAGGCGAGCCATATGGGTCCGGGACCGTCGCGCGGCCATCCTTCGGCGCACGCGAATCGCGGGCGGCTCAGGATGAGGGAGAGAGTTGGCTTCGTCCTGAGCCGCGCGCAGCGCGAGTCGCGGGATGGGCAAGCGACGGATCGAATGGTGCCGTCATCGGAGATCGCCACGGGGTGTCTTGCGGCGGAGCGTGCCGCCCGTCCGTCAGCTCCGGTTGTAGTCGTCCTGCAGGCGGACGATGTCGTCCTCGCCGAGATAGAGGCCGCTCTGCACCTCGATCAGGTGCAAGGGCGCCGCGCCGGGGTTCTCCAGCCGGTGCTTGGCGCCCAGCGGGATGAACACGCCCTCGTTCTCCTGCAGGACGAAGGTCTCCTCGCCGCGCGTCACCTTGGCCGTGCCCTGGACGACCACCCAGTGCTCGGCGCGCTTGTGGTGGAGCTGGAGCGAGAGCCGCTGCCCCGGCTGCACCATCATGTGCTTGACCTTGAAGCGCGTCCCGGCGTCGATCTCCTGGTAGTAGCCCCAGGGGCGCCAGACGCGCGGGTGCTCGTCCGCCTCCGGCCGCTTGGCGGCGCGCAGCGCGTCGACCAGCGGCTTGACGTCCTGGGCGCGGTCGCGCGTCGTCACCAGGACGGCGTCCGCGGTCTCCACCACCACCAGGTCGGCGACGCCGGCGACGGCGAGCAGCCGGCTCTCCGCCCGCAGGTAGCAGTCGCGCGCGTCGGCGGCGACGACGGAGCCGATGACGGCGTTGCCGGCGCCGTCCCTGGCCGCGATCTCCCACAGCGCCGTCCAGGAGCCGACGTCGCTCCAGCCCATGTCGACCGGCACCAGCGCCCGGTCGGCGGCGTGCTCCATGACGGCGTAGTCGATGGAGATCGCGGGCGAGGCCTTGAAGGCCTCGCCGTCCAGGCGCACGAAGTCGAGGTCGCGGCGCGCCTTGGCGAGCGCCGCGCGGCAGGCGGCGACGACATCCGGCTGGCGCTTCTGCAATTCGGCGAGATAGGCGGCGGCGGTGCACAGGAAGATGCCGGCGTTCCAGTGATGGTCGCCGGCGGCGAGCATCGCTTCGGCGCGCGCGCGGTCCGGCTTCTCGACGAAGCGCGCGATGGCGCGCGCCCCGTCCGGCCGCGCCGGGCCCTCCTGGATCCAGCCATAGCCGGTCTCCGCGCTCCGCGCTTTGACGGCGAAGGCGACGAGGGCGCCGCCGGCCGCCGCGGCGCGGCCGCGCGCGATCGCCGCGCGGAAGGCGGCCATGTCGGCGATGACGTGGTCGGAGGGCAGCACGAGCATCAGCGCTTGGGGATCGCTCTGCGCCAGCGTCTCCGCCAGCGTCAGGGCGGCGCAGGCGGCGGCCGGCGCGGTGTTGCGCGCCGCCGGCTCGAGCAGGATGGCGCGCGGCGCGATGCCCAGCGCGCGCGCCTGCTCGGCGATGAGGAAGCGGTGCTCCTCGCCGCAGACGACGAGGGGCGGGGCGAAGGCGGCGGGATCGTCCACCCGCCGCAGCGTCTCCTGGAACAGGCTGCGGTCGCCGGTCAGCGCCAGGAGCTGCTTGGGATAGGCCCGGCGCGACACCGGCCAGAGCCGCGTCCCGGCGCCGCCGGACAGCACGACCGGGGTGATGCGGCCGTCCGGCGCCGCGGTCACGGCAGGTCGCTCCGCCAATTCACGCCGGCACCGTCAGTGCGGGCGCCGTCATGCCGGCACCTTCATGCCCTTCTGCACGGCCGGCCGCGCGCCGACCAGATCGGCCCAGCGCTTGACGTTGGGATAGGTGGCCAGGTCGACCTTGTGCCATTCGTGCCGCATCGCCCAGGGGTAGATCGCCATGTCGGCGATCGAGTAGTCGCCGGCGACATAGGGTCCGGCCGCGAGCTGCTTGTCGAGCACGCCGTAGAGCCGCTTGGTCTCCGTCGTGTAGCGCTCGATCGCGTAGGGCACCGGCTCCTTGGC
>JAEULF010000421.1 GCA_016793965.1 Alphaproteobacteria bacterium
CGACCTCCACCCGCGCGTCATTGTAGCAGGCGCCCTCCGACAGGTCGGCGCGCAGGTCGGCCGGCGCCAGCGCCGAGACGGTGCGGCGGTTCCCGCCGGAGCCGAGCCATGCGCCCTTCTCCGAGGACACCACGCCCGGGCAGACGGAGTCCGTCACCTTCAGCGGCAGCACGACCTCGCCGAGCGCGTTCGAGACCTTGACCTGCTGCCCGGACTTCAGGCCGCGCGCCGTGGCATCGGTCGGGTTCATCAGCAGCGGCGGCGCGCCCTCCGGCAGGTGGAGCCCGCCGAAAGAGGAGCTGATGCGCCGGTCCGACGCCGGCGAGATCAAGGTCAGCGGACGCAGGGCGCCCGGCGCGTCGGCCAGCGGCTTCCAGGCCGGCAGCAGCGCGTCCTTGCCCCAGCGCTTGGCGAGCGTCTCGGAGGCCAGCTCGACCTTGCCGCTCGGCGTCGCCGGCCGGACGTTGTCGAACAGGACGAAGGGCCTTCCGTCCGGCGCCGTCATGGCGAGCGCCTTGCGGGTCGAGAGCGCGCTCGGCCGGGTGCCCTTGAGGCGGGGGTCAGCGGGGTCGATGGCGTCGTCCATGAGCTCAGCGTCCGACGCCTTGAAGCAGGGATCCTCGAAGCCGAAGCGCGCGGCCAGCCTGCGGAAGATCTCGGTGTTCGGCAGCGATTCGCCGACCGGCGGGATCACCGGCTCGGCGCGCTGCAGCCAGTGCGTGCCATAGGCAGGGTAGATGTCGTCGCTCTCCAGATGCGTCGCCGCGGGCAGGACGATGTCGCAATACGCCATGCTGTCGGTCATCGCGACCTCGACGCCGACCGCGAAGATCTCCTCGCGCGCCAGGCCCTTCAGCATGCGGTTCTGGTCGGGGTGCACGACGGCCGGGTTGTGGTTGTACACGAACAGCGCGCGGATCGGCGGGTCGAGGTCGTCGTCGGCGAGGTGGCGGCCGACGTCGAGGATATTGACCGTGCGCGTGCCTGCCGGCACGAGATCCGGCCGATGCAGCTTGGCTGCGGTCTTGGCGAAGGCGTTGCCAGCGCCGAGCACGATGCCGCCCTTGCCCGCGCCGAGCTTGCCGGCCAGCGCCGGAAGCGCGATCGCCGCACGCACGCCGCTGCCGCCGGTGCGGCAGCGCTCCAGCCCGTTGCCGATGGAGAAGACGACGGGCGCGCTCTCGGCGATCAGCCGGGCGAACTGCCTGATCGCGCCGACCTCCAGCCCACACTCGAGCGCGGCGCGCTCCGGCGGCCACTCGCGCGCGCGCGCCATCCAGGCCTCGTGCCCCAGCACGCTCGCGGCGACGAAGGCCTGGTCGATCGCGCCGCGCCGCTCCAGCTCGACGGCGACAGCGAAGCCCAGCAGCACGTCGGTGCCGGGCAGCAGGGGCAGGTGCAGGTCCGCCTGCTCGGCCACCTTGATGCGCCGGGGATCGACGACGACGAGCTTGGCGCCCTTCTTCTGGGCGCGCCGGATCCGCCGCACGAGATGCAGGTTGCACGCCGTCGCGTTGTTGCCCCAGACGACGACGAGCTGCGCATCCTCTGCCATCTCCGGCGGGATGCCCGGTGCGGCGCCGTAGGTGCCGGCCCAGGCCTCCGCGCGCACGCCGCCGCAGAGCGGCCGGCGCGACAGCAGCGTCGCGCCGAGCTTGTGGAAGAAGCGCAGCGACATGCTGTCATAGGCGAGCAGCCCGTGCGGCCCGGCATAGTTGAGCGGCAGCACGGCCTGCGGGCCCCAGCGCTCGATCACAGCGCGCGTGCGGTCGCGCACCGTGTCGAGAGCTTCGTCCCAGCCCACCGGTGCGAATTGCCCGCTGCCCTTCGGCCCCACGCGCTTCAGGGGACGCGTCAGCCGTTGCGGCCCGTGCACCAGGGCGGACGTGTCGTGCGCCACCTTGTTGCAGATCACCCCGTCCGTGAACGGGTTCGCCTTGGAGCCCCTGACCTTGGTGATGCGGCCGGAGTCGACGGTCACCGTCAGGCTGCAGGTGTCCGGGCAATCATAGGTGCAGACGCTCGGGCGCTCGACGACGTCCATGGCTGGCCTCGCTGGTGCCTGGATTGAGGGCGCGGACGCAAGCCCGCTCCGCAACGATTTGCGCCGCAACGGAGCGGCATTTCAAGTGTCACGGGAACATCCCGGTCGCACGATTGCCAGCAAGGCGGCCGCTCACCATACTCGCGGCATGCGCAAGCCGCAGGGCATCGAGCTGGAGGCGTTCTGGGACGATCAGCCGCAATCGCGGCCGTGCGAGCATCCCGGCTGCCGGCTGCCGGGCGAGCATCGCGCGCCGCGCTCGCGCTCCAACGTCAACGAGTACTATCATTTCTGCCTGGAGCATGTGCGCGCCTACAACGCGACGTGGGATTTCTGCGCCGGGCTGTCGACGCCGGAAATCGAGCGGCAGATCCGCGCTGACAGCACCTGGCAGCGCCCGACCTGGCCGCTCGGTCGCTGGGGCGCCAACCGCTTCTACGAAGCGGCACGCCGGGGTACGCCCAAGGGCTTCGGCTTCTTCGACGACGACGACGAGAGCCCAGCGCCGGGGCGGCGCAAGGGCCGGGGCGAGCGCGATGCGGGGCAGGCAGGCGGCAAGGGCGCCGCGCCGGCGGGCGCTAGCGTCGAGGAGAATCGGGCCTGCCACGTCCTGGAGCTGCCGCCTGGCACCAGCTTCGCGGTCGTCAAGGGGCGCTACAAGCAGCTGGTGAAGAAGCTGCATCCGGACGCGAACGGCGGCGACCGCGAGGCCGAGGAGCGGCTCAAGACCATCAACCAGGCCTATTCTGTGCTGAAGTCAGCCCACCTATCGCGCAACCGCGCTGGCCTCTAGGCTCCGCCGCTGATAAGAGGGTCGGCCGCCGGGGGTGCGAAGCGCCGCGCCGGCGCGATTCCGTGTCGAACTGGACCGCCAACTGGATTGCGAGCGATATGGCTTCCTCAGCGCCCCACGGGCTTCCGGTGATGCCGTCAGGCGGACCCGACATCAAGATCAACGTCCGGCAGGCCTTCGGCCTCGACTGCGACCTCGACGTCCCGGCCTTCAGCGAGCGCAGCGAGCACGTGCCGACGCTCGACGAGGCCTACCGCTTCGATCACGACACGACGCTCGCGATCCTGGCCGGCTTCGCATACAACCGCCGCGTCAT
>JAEULF010000424.1 GCA_016793965.1 Alphaproteobacteria bacterium
AGCGTCGCGGCCACGCCGATGCCGGGCGCGCAGCGGCGGCTCGCGGTCGTGCTCGCCCTGGCGCTCGCTCTCTTCGCGACGGACTTCCTGCACGGCGTCTCGCCGGCCTGGGTGGCGCTCGGCGCCGGCATCGTCTGCCTCCTGCCGGCGATGCAGCTCGTCTCGCCGAAGCTGCTGGCCGAGCGCTCCAATATCAACGCGCTGATCTTCGTCGCCGGCTTCCTCGGCGTCGGCGCGGTGGTCGCCGATAGCGGCCTCGGCGAGGCGCTGAGCCGGCAGCTGCTCGCATGGGCATCGCTCTCTCCGGGCAACGGCGCCGCGAACCTGGCGACGCTGGCCGCGATCGGCGCGGTGCTCGGCCTGGTGACGACGCTCCCCGCGCTCCCGGCCGTGCTGACGCCGCTCGCCGGCGAGATGGCGGCGGCGTCGGGCTTGCCGCTGGAGTCCGTGCTGATGCTGCAGGTCGTCGTGTTCTCGTCCGTGCTGCTGCCCTACCAGGTGCCGCCGATCATGGTGGCGATGCATCTCGGCAAGATCGGGATTCGCGACGGCGCCAAGCTGTTCCTGGCGATGGCGGCTCTGACGGTGGCGTTCCTGCTGCCGCTCGACTACCTGTGGTGGCGGCTGCTCGGCTACGCGCCGTAGCGGATCCCGCACAGGAGCATCGCCATGCGATCGCAGAAGGCCAGCTTCCCCGGCGCCCTGGGCGCCGCCCTCGACGGCCGGCTCGAATTGCCGGACGGGCCGCCCGCCGCGGCCGCGCTCTTCGCGCATTGCTTCACCTGCTCGAAGGACGTGCTGGCCGCGCGCCGCATCGCAGAGGGGCTGGCGGCTGCGGGCTTCGCCGTGCTGCGCTTCGACTTCACCGGGCTCGGCCATTCAGGCGGCGAGTTCGCCAACACGACCTTCTCCTCCAATGTCGACGACCTGGTGGCGGCGGCAGGCTGGCTGCGCGGCGCCCATGGCGCCCCGGCGCTGCTGGTCGGCCACAGCCTCGGGGGTGCTGCCGTGCTCGCCGCGGCGCACCGCATCCCGGAGGTGCGCGCCGTCGCCACGATCGGCGCCCCGGCCGAGCCGGCGCATGTGGCGCATCTCCTGGCCGGCGCCGTCGACGCGATCCGGGCCGACGGCGAGGCCGAGGTGACGCTGGGCGGCCGCGCGTTCCGCATCAAGCGCCAGTTCCTCGACGACATCGCCGGCCAGCGCCTGGCCGAGCGCATCGCCGCCCTGCGCCGGGCGCTGCTGATCTTCCACGCGCCGACCGACGAGACAGTGGGCATCGAGAACGCGGCGGCGATCTACGCGGCGGCCAAGCATCCCAAGAGCTTCGTCAGCCTCGACGGCGCCGACCACATGCTGACGCGGCGCGAGGATGCCGCCTATGTCGCGAGCGTGCTCGCCGCCTGGGCGTCGCGCTACGTGGGCGGCACGGCGCAGGAAGGCGAGGCGCTTGCGGCCGCGGCCGGCGAGGTGGTGGTGCGCGAGACCCGGCGCGGGCGCTACCAGCAGGAGGTGCTGGCCGGCGGCCACCGCCTGGTCGCCGACGAGCCCGAGTCGGTCGGCGGCGACGGCAGCGGACCCGGCCCCTACGACCTGCTGCTGGCCGGCCTCGGCGCCTGCACGTCGATGACCTTGCGCATGTACGCCGAGCGCAAGGGGCTGCCGCTCGACCGCGTCACCGTGCGGCTGGCGCATGACCGCATCCATGCGAAGGATTGCGCCGATTGCGAGACCAAGGAAGGACTGGTCGACCGCATCCGCCGCGCCATCGCCGTCGAGGGCGCGCTGTCGCCGGAGCAGCGCCAGCGCCTGCACGAGATCGCCGACAAGTGCCCGGTGCACCGCACGCTCGAGAACGAGATCAGGATCGAGACGTCGCTGGCGTGAGCGGGGATTGCATGCGCCGCCGCCGCGTCGGCACGAACGCAGGCGCGCGCAATCCGTGCCGGCCGATGGAGAGGCTGCTTGGCGTGTGAACCGCTGCCGGCCTTCCGGCCCCGTGTCGGCTCAATCGGCGCCGATCGGCACCAGGGCGTCCTCGACCCGGCTGTCCGCGTGACCTGTCGCGGCACCGCTCTTGAGCCGGCGTGCGCGCGTCGCCGCTTCCAGCAGAGCGGCGGTGTAGGCATTGCGCGGCCGCTGGAAGACCTCGCTGGTCTCTCCCGCCTCCACGATCCGGCCTGCCTGCAGGACGACCACGCGCGGGGCCAGCTTCCAGATGACCGAGAGGTCGTGGGTGATCACCAGCATGGCTGCGGCGCTCCGGCTCTGCAGGCCGAGCAGGTGGTCGAGCACCTGCGCCTGGATCGAGGCGTCGAGAGCGGAGGTGATCTCGTCGCAGATCAGGAGATCGGGCTCGGCCGCGAAGGCGCGCGCGATGGCCACGCGCTGCTGCTGGCCGCCGGAGAGCTGGCGCGGGAAGCGCCGGAGGTACTCCTCGCCCATGCCGAGTTGGGAGAGCAGGGCCGTCGCGCGCTCGCGCGATTGAGCGCGACCGAGACCGAGGAAGACCCGCATCGGGCGGACGAGCGAGCCGCCGACGGTCATGCGCGGGTTGAGCGAGGAGAGCGGGTCCTGGAACACCATCTGGATGCGCCGGCGCTCCTCGCTGCTGCGCGCGGCGACGTGACCGGCCAGCGGACGGCCGTCGAAACGGATGGCGCCGCGGCAGGGAGCGATCATGCCGGCGACGATGTGTCCCAGCGTCGTCTTGCCCGAGCCCGACTCGCCGATCACGCCGACGATCTCGCCGCGCCCGACGGTCAGGTCGATCGCGTCGAGGGTCGGACGGCCCGAGGGAGCGCGCGTCAGCATTCCCCCGCGCTCGTAGGAGAAGCCGAGCGCCGCGACGTCGAGCAACGGCTCGCCCCGTTGCGCCCGACGGGGCGGCGGAGCGTCGAGGGACAGCGCGGACCCCAGCAGCGCCCGCGTGTAGGCGACGCGCGACCGGCCGAAGACCTGGTCGACGGGACCGTCCTCGACGATGCGGCTGTCCTTCATGACGAGCACCCGCTGGCAGGCCCGGGCGACGGCGTTGAGGTCGTGCGTCACCAGGACGAGGGCGGCCTCGCGCTCCCGACGCAGCGACTCGATCAAGGCCAGGACCTGCGCCTCCGTCGTCTTGTCGAGCGCCGTCGTCGGCTCGTCCAGGACCAGGAGGCGGGGATTGCAGGCGAGAGCCGCGGCGATGACGACGCGCTGCCGCTGCCCGCCCGACAGCTGGTGCGGATAGCGCTCGGCGATCGCTTTCGGCTCGGGCAGCCCCGTCCGATCGAGGAGCTCGAGCATGCGCGCGCGCGCCGCGCGGCGGTCGAGCCCGGCGCGCGTGCGCAGGACCTCCTCGACGAGCCGGCCGACGCGAATGTGGTAGGTCAGGGAGGCGAGCGGGTTCTGCGGCACCATCGCGATCTCGATGCCGCGCAGCGCGGCGAGGGTCCGAGGGCTTGGCCGGAGCAGGTCCTGCCCAGCGCAGGTCAGGCTTCCGCTCACGAAGCTGCTACCGGCGCGCCGGTAGCCGAGCAGGGCGCGCGCGAGCGTCGATTTTCCCGATCCCGACTCGCCGACGATGCCGATCGCCTCCCCGGCGCCGATGGTGAAGCTGGCGTCCGAGACGACGCGGGTCAGGCCGCCGTCAAGGTCTGCATAGGCGACCGACAAGCCCTGGCAACGCACCAAGGGCTCAATGTCCGGCTGTGCCACGGGCAGCCTCCAGTCCTGCGGCGTCCGCCACGCCCTCGATGGCGAAGTTCATGCCGACCACGAGGGTCGAGATGCAGAGCGCCGGAGCGAGGATCAGCCATGGCTCCGAGCGGATCGACTGGAGTCCGTCATGGATCATCAATCCCCAGTCCGGCGTCGGCGGCGACAGCCCCAGCCCGAGGAAGGAGAGCGCGGAGACGAGCAGCATGGCGCTCGACGAGCGCAAGGCGAACTCGACTGAGAGGAGATCGGCGACGTTTGGCAGCATCTCCCGCAGGATCACGACGGGGCCGCGCTCGCCGCGCAGGATCGCGGCCTTGACGTAGCCCTGCTCCATCAGGACGAGACCCTGGGCGCGCGCCGTGCGGATCACGCCCATCATCTTGATCACGGCCATCACGAAGACCAGCACCGGCAGCGTCTGCCCGAATCCCGTGACGAAGAGCGAGACGAACAGGATCGCCGGTATGGCGAGCTTCATCTCGACCAGCCGCGAGACGACGTCATCGAACAGTCCGCGGTAGTAGGCGGCGGCGAGCCCGACGAGACCGCCGCCGAACGCCGCCAAGAAGCCGGCCGCGAGCGCCGCGGCGATGGCGACGCGGCCGCCCATGATCAGGCGCGAGAAGAAGTCGCGGCCGAGTTCGTCGGTGCCGAGGAGGTAGGCGGCGCCCGGCGGCTCCAGCGGCGCGTCGAGCAGCTTGAAGGGATCGTGCGGCACGATGAGCGGCGCTGCGAGAGCGATCGCCAGGTGCGCTGCCACGAGCGCAAGGCCGAGGACCGCGAGGCGGCGGCGCAGGATGCTGCGCGCGAAGCCGCGCATCAGCGGCGTGTCCGCGGGTCGAGGAGCAGGATGGCCAGGTCCGCGACGAGGTTGAGGCCGACGACGACGACCGCGGAGCTGAGCGCGATGGCCTGGATGACGTGCACCTCGCGGCGCGTCACTGCGCGGACCAGCTCCTGGCCGAGGCCGGGATAGGCGAACACCAGCTCGACGACGACGATCCCGGAGACCAGAGAGGCTGCGTAGAGCGCCATTGCGGTCAAGCTGGGGATGACGCCGGCCGGCAAGGCGTGCAGCAGCAGCACGCGCCATTCCGGCACGCCGGTCAGCCGCAGCCGCTCGACGAAGTCGCTCGCGAGCGCCTCGATCATGCCGACGCGCAGGATCCGCGCGAGATAGGCGATCGAGCCGATCAGCACGGTCGCGACCGGCAGGGGCGCGGCGGCCAGGAGCACGTGCGCCGGGTCGCGCGTGGCCGCCGTGATCGTCGCCGGGAAGAGGGGCCACAGGACGGCGAAGAGGATCACGAGCACCGTGGCGATGACGAACTCCGGCACCGAGTAGCCGATGATGGCGCCGGCCGACACGGCGTTGTCCAGGGCGCGGCGGTAGCGGTAGGCGGCTGCCACGCCCAGCGCGAGCGCCAGAGGTATCGCGGCGGCGAGCACCGCCCCGGCCAGCAGCACCGAGTTGCGCAGCGGGTAGGCAATGATGTCGGCAGCCGGCGTGCGCGAGATGATCGTCAGCCCGAAGTCGAGCTGGACAGTGCCGGCGAGGAACGCGACCAGTCGCTCGGCCGCCGGCCGGTCGAGCCCCAGCTCGCGCTTCATCTGCGCGAGCCTCTCCGGCGGTATCATGGCGAGCTCGTCGGCCGACAGCGTCACGTCGAGCGCGTCGCCCGGCATGATCTCCGTGGCCACGAACACGAAGATGGCCAGCAGGACCAGCGTCAGCAGCGACAGGGCGATTCGGCGGGCGACGGCGACGATCATCGCGCGGCCTTGCGGCGGAACGCCGTCACGCCTTCCAGACATGGTCGAAGCGGATCGACCAGATCTGGGGGTGATACGGCATGTTCCGGACGGACTTGCGCTTGACGAGGAACGTGTCGCCGCCGGCGGGAAGGATCGCCGGCACCTCCTCGTGCAGGATGGCCTGCATCTCGGCATAGATGGCCTTGCGCCTCCCGGCGTCGCGCGTGACCATCGCGGTCTCGTACAGGGCCATGTAGCGGTCGTGCTCAGGGCCGCGCCAGTGGCCGCTCTCCACGTTGGCGCCGCGCATGCGGAAGAGCGAAATGCCGGGATTGCGCGAGCCGACGGCGGTCATGGCGAACTTGTGGAAGTTGCCCTTGGAGAGGTCGTTGTCGCCGGTGCGGAACTGGATGTAGCCGTCGTTCGGGCGCTCTTCGATCGGGACCGTGATGCCGGCGTCCTTGACCGACTGCTGCAGCACCTGGAAGTAGCGCGGCACCTCCGGCAGCTGCGGGCTGAAGTAGAGGGTCGGCAGGGTGATGCCGTTCGGGAATCCCGCCTCTGCCAGCAGCCTCTTCGCCTTCGCCACGTCGCGGCCGCCCGGGCGCGGCACGAAAGCTGCGTCGGTGACCATGAGATGGCTGTCGTTGCCGATCCAGCCGTGCTTGCCGCCGTAGGCGACGCGGACGATCGCCTCCCGGTCGATCGCGCAGGCGAGCGCCTGGCGGACGCGCTTGTCGAGGAACGGCGAGCCGGGATGCTTGGGCAGCTGGATGACGAAGCTGTAGCCGCCGCGCGCGGTCTCGATGTCGTAGGCCGGATCGGACTGCAGCTGCTGGACGGCCCGCGGGTCGATTGTGAGAACGGCGTCGAACTGGCCTGCCCGCAGGCCGTTCAGCGCCGATTCCTGCTGGCCCTCGCGGTTGTGGATCTCCACACGGTCGAGGTAGGGCGCGCCTTCGCGCCAGTAGCCGTCGAACCGCTCCATGATCATCGAACGGTTCGCGTCGGTGGCGACGATCTTGAACGGTCCCGTGCCGATGCCGTCCATGCCGATGGTCTCCAGCGAGCCGGCCGGCATGATGACGCTGTTGTACTCGGCGAGGATGTAGGCGAACTCGGCATTGCCGGTCTCCAGCGTGAAGCGCGCGACGTACTTGCCGACCGTCTCGATCCTCTGGATCTGGCGGGCGAAGGGCGCGTTGCGGCGGTGGTACTCGAAGGACGACGCGACGTCCGCCGACGTCATCTCGCGGCCGTCGTGGAAGCGCACGCCCTCGCGCAACGCGACGTCCCAGACGACGAGCCTGTCGTCGGTCGGCTCGATCTTGGTCGCGAGCTCCATCTCGACGTCGAGCTTCTCGTTCACCCAGGTCAGGCAGTTCCACTGCAGCCGCGTGTTCGCATCGACCACGAAGTAGGGATGCCGTGCGTTCCGCGCGTCTGCCGAGCGCCGGTTGGCAGAGAGCTGGGCGTAGGACAGCGTGCCGCCGCGCTTCGGCGCCGCTTGCGCCTGCGCCAGCCCGAGCGACCGGTCGAGGGCAGCGAGGAAGGCGGTGCCGGCGAGCCCGGCCTTCAGGAGCGATCGGCGGTGCATCGCCTTCATGGCGTCGTTCTCCTTCGCGCGGTGTGCGGATGCCGGGCGGGCCGGCGGCTCACGCCTTCCAGACCGAGTCCCAGGTGATCGACCAGTGCTGCGGGTGGTTCTTCAGGCCGTGCACGTTCGGGCGCTTGATGAGCACGTTGTTGCGCCCGGCCGGCAGCAGCGCCGGTGCCTCCTCGAAGCAGATCTGCTGCATTTCGGCGTAGATGGACTTGCGCTGCCCGGCATCCGCCGTGACCATCGCCTTGCGGTAGAGGTCCATGTAGCGGTCGTGCTCCGGGCCGGACCAGTAGCCCGACTCGTTGTTGGCGCCGCGCATGCGAAAAAGGCTGATGCCGGGATTGCGCGGCCCGACGGCGGTGTAGGCGAACTTGTGGAAGTTGCCCTTGCCGACGTCGGCGTCGCCGGTGCGGAACTTGAGGTAGCCGTCGTTCGGGCGCTCCTCGATCGGCAGGGTGATGCCGGCCTCCTTGACGGTCTCCTGGATGACCTGGAAGTAGCGGCCCATCTCCGGCCATTGCGGCGCGTAGTAGAGGGTCGGCAGCGTGATGCCGTTGGGGAAGCCCGCCTCGGCGAGAAGCTGCTTCGCCTTCGCCACGTCGCGCCCGGTCGGGCGCGGCCGGGACATCGGGTCGGTGCCCGCCAAGTGGCTGTCGTTGCCGACCCAGCCCCAGCGCTGGCCGCCATAGACGATGCGTACGATCGCATCGCGATCGATGGCATGGGCCAGGGCCAGGCGGATTCGCCTGTCGAGGAACGGCGAGCCGGCATGCTTCGGCAGCAGGATCACCGCCTGGTCGCCCGACGTCGCCGGCACGACGTCCGTCTCCGGCTCGCTCTGAAGCTGCCGCACGAGGCGCGGATCGATGTTCAGGACCGCGTCGAACTGGCGCGCGCGGAACCCGTTGATGGCGGATTCCATCTGCCCCTCGCGGTTGACGATCTCCAGGCGGTCGAGAAATGGCTGGCCCTTGCGCCAATAGGACTCGTTGCGCTCGAGGACCATGCGCCGCTGCGGGTCGGCGGAGGCGATCTTGAACGGCCCGGTGCCGATGCCCGTCAGGCCGATCTTCTCCCACTCGTCGGCCGGCATGACGACGTTGTCGTACTCGGCGAGCACGTAGGGAAACTCGGCGTTGCCGGCGTCGAGATGGAAGCGCAGGGCATGCTTGCCGGTGACCTCGATGCGTTGGATCTGCTGGGACGCGAAGTTGCGCCGCCGGTGCAGCTCGAAGGACGCGGCCCAGTCCTTCGCCGTGGCCTCCTTGCCGTCGTGGAACAGCACGCCCTCGCGGACCTCGACGTCCCAGGCGTTGAGCTTGTCGTCGGCCGGGGCGACCTTGGTCGCCAACTCGTTCACGACGTTCAGGCCCTCATCGACCCAGGTGAGCGTGCTGTATGCGCAGCGCGTGATCAGGTCGACCATGAAGTACGGATGCTTGGTGTTCGAGGCGTCGCCGCCGCGCCGGTTGCCCGAGCACTGGGCATAGACGAGCGTGCCGCCGCGCTTGGGCGCCTGCGCTGCCGCCGGAGCGGTCAGGGCGCGGTCGAGCGCGACGAGGGCCGCGGGGGCTGCAACTCCATAGGCGAGAAGGTCGCGGCGACGCAGATCGGCCATTGGTTGCTCCATAGAAATCGTCTATGATGATTGATTGACGACATGGTTTCTATAATCGAAGACGGTGACACGCGAATGACAGCCAAGACGCAAGCGGAAGCGCCGGCCCGACGCGAGGGCAGCATCACGCTCTCAGCGCTCCGCGCATTCGCCGCCGTCGCGGAGACCCGCAGCTTCTCGGAGGCGTCCAGGCTGCTCGGCGTCACGCAGCCGAGCGTCTCCGTCCAGCTCGCGGCGTTGGAGAGCGCATGTGGGATTCTGCTCTGCCATCGAAAGCCGCAGATCGGCCTGACCAAAGCGGGCGAGGAGCTGTTCGTGCGGGCGCGGCTCATCCTCAGCCGGGTCGCCGAGTTCGATGCCTCGGTGCGCGATCTCGGCGCTCTGAAACGTGGCCGCCTTTCGATCGGTCTCTCGGCACCCTATCTCGCCATGGCTCTGATCGCAGCGTTCACGCAACGCTACCCTGGCGTTCGCCTGGCAACGGAAATCGGCAACACGGCGACGCTGTCCGACGACGTCAGCCGCTGCCGCATCGACATCGGCATCATGACGCTGATGGAGCCGCCGTTGCATCTCGCTTGCACGCTGATCGCCGCGCCGCGCCTCGCGATCTGCGTCCGTCGGGACGACCCCCTTGCGGGGCGCGGCGCGGTGCGCGCTGCCGAGCTCGGCGCGCATGACTTCGTCATGCGCGAGGAAGGCTCGCTGACGCGCGCAGCGCTCGAGCAGGCATTCGCGGCCGACCGGGTGCCGCTGCGCGTCAGGCTCGTCCTGCGCAGCCGCGAGGCCATGAAGGAGGCGGTCGCGGCCGGTCTCGGCATCGGTGCCTTGTTCGAGGGCGAGGAGGGGCAGGACGCGCGCTTGGTGGCCGTGCCGTTCGTCGCCGTGCCGGTCGTGACCGGCGTCTACGCCGTCACGCTCAAGGAATCCTTGGATATCCCGGCGGTGCGTGCCTTCGTGGACCTCATCCCGGCGGTCAGCGCATCGCTCGTCGCCTCGCGCTGACCGCGCTGAACGGCGTCTTGGCGTTCAGGGCGCGCGGGCACAAGCGGCGGCGTGTCGCAAGAAGTGGCGGATCCCAGGCGTGACGGCGCGCGGATCCTTGGCCGCTTCGTCGTAACGGCGCAGCCGCTTGGCTGCATCGGCATGAGCGAGCGTGTCGAACGTCGCGACTTCATCGGGTCGCATCGGCCCGC
>JAEULF010000441.1 GCA_016793965.1 Alphaproteobacteria bacterium
ACGACGCCGCCGATCAGCAGCGCCACGCCGATGCCGATGATGGTCACGATCGGCACCGCCGCGTTCCTGACCGCGTGCACGAGCAGCACCTTCCGCTCGACCTGGCCCTTGGCCCGCGCCGTGCGGATGTAGTCCTCCTCCAGCACCTCGATCACCGTGGCCCGCGTGATGCGCGCGATGATGGCGATGTAGATGACGCTGAGCGTCAACGTCGGCAGGATGATGTTGCGCAGGAAGGGCCAGAGCCCCTCGCGGATGCTCTTGAACCCCTGCACCGGGAGCCAGCCCAGCTCCATCGACACGCCGTAGATCAGCAGGTAGCCGAGCACGAAGACGGGCACCGAGAAGCCGAGCACGCAGAACAGCATGATGATGCGGTCGATCCACGTGCCGGCCTTCCACGCGGCGATCGTGCCGAGCGGCACGGCGACGACGATGGCGAAGGTGATGGTGGTCAGCGCCAGCGAGATCGTCGGCTCGAGCCGCTGGCCGATCAGCTTGGCGACCGGCAGGTCGGTGAAGATCGAGATGCCGAGGTCGCCCTGCATGAGCTGCCAGAGCCAGGAGGCGAACTGCTCGTGCAGCGGCCGGTCGAGGCCGAGCCCGGCGCGGATCTTGGCCACCGTCTCCGGCGTCGCGTAGTCGCCGGCGATGACGGTCGCCGGGTCGCCCGGCGAGAGGCGCAGGATCAGGAAGACGACGAGCGCCACCACGGCCATCACCGGGATGGTCGCGAGCAGGCGGTTCAGGACGTAGGCGAGCATCGCGGGACGGCTGGGCAGGGGAAGGCGCGGCCCCGGAGCGACGCGCCCCGGGGCCGCGCGCCCTTCGTCTCAGCTCTTGCCCATGTTCCAGAAGAACTGCACCGGCGACGGGATCATGCCGGTGACGTTGACGCGGTAGGCGACCGGGTTGAACCAGGTGCCGAAGTTGACGTGCGTCACGATCTCCAGCGCGCGCTTCTGGATCGCGTTCGCCAGCTCCTTCTTCTTCGCCTCGTCCGTCGACTTGGCGAACTGGTCGCGCAGCGACTCCATCGCCTCGTCGCACGGCCAGCCGAACCACGACCGGTCGCAGGCCGCGGCGATGCCGGCGTGGGTGATCGGGTTCGATATGTCGCCGCCGATCCACCAGGTCGGGAAGATGTGCCAGCCGCCCTTGTCCGGGGTCTCCTTCGATGCCCGCCGGGAGATGACGGTCGCCCAGTCCATCGCCTGCAGGTCGACGTTGATGCCGGCCTTGCGCATCAGGTCCGCCGTGATCAGGCTCGCCGCGCTGGTCACCGGGATGTCGGTCGGCTGCATGATGACGATCTTGCGGCCGTCATAGCCGGCCTGCTTCAGCAGCGCCTTCGCGGCGTCGAGGTCCGGCTTCATGAAGGCGTCGTAGCCGGTCTTGTTCTCCAGCGCCGAGCCGCAGGCGTAGAAGGAGAAGCACTCCTTCCAGTACAGCGGGTTGCCGACGGCCGTCTGCATGTAGAGCTTCTGGTCCATCAGCTTGGCGATGGCCTGGCGCGCCTCGACCTTGTCGAAGGGCGGCTGCTTGTGGTTCAGCCGCAGCATGCCCTGGTTGCCCAGCGGGTCGAGCTGGGCGACGTTGACCTTGTCCTTCTGCCGCTCCAGCAGCGGGATCAGGTCGGGCGGCGGGTTCTCGTAGTAGTCGACCTCGCCGTTGATCAGCGCGTTCATCGCCGTCGTCGGGTCGGGGATGATCAGCCACTCGATGCGGTCCACCTTCGCGATCTTGCCGCCGGCCGCGGCGCTGACCGGCTCCTTGCGCGGCACGTAGTTCGGGTTCTTGCGCACCACGATCTTCGAGCCGGGCACCCAGGCCGCCTTGTCGAAGATGAACGGGCCGGACCCGACCAGCTCGGTGATCGACTTGGCCGGATCGGTCTCGGCCAGGCGCTTCGGCATCATGAACGGCACGTTCGAGCTGATCTTGCCGAGCGACTCCAGCACCAGGCCGTAGGGCTCCTTGAGCTTGATGACGATGGTCTTGGCGTTCGGCTGCTCGAAGCCGGCGACGACGCTCATGAGCTTCTGGCCCATGGAGTCGCGGGCACCCCAGCGCTTGATCGAGAGCACGCAGTCCTCGGCCGTGACGTCGGCGCCGTCATGCCAGCGCAGCCCGTCGCGCAGCCGGATCGTGTAGGTCAGCTTGTCCGCGCTGACCGCGACGCTCTCGGCCATCTGCGGCTGGATCTTGCCGGCGGCATCCTGCGCGAACAGGACGTCCATGACCATGTAGCTGAGGTTGCGCGTGATGTAGGCCGTGGTGACGATCGGGTCGATCACCTTGGGGTCGGCGTGCGGGATGACCCGCAGCACCTTGTCCTGCGCGGCAGCGGCGCCTGCGAGGGCCGAGCCGGCGAGGAGGATCGCCGCGAGTGCGAGTGCGGTTCGTCGGGGATGCGTCATCGGTTCAGTCTCCCTGCGCTCTTTGGAGTAGGCGCGTGCGACGGCGGAACTGGCGTCAACCCGACATTTCCGCAAATAACATGCCAGGCCGCCGCGCCGTCGCTTGCTTGGCACGCTGTCAGTTTTGCGGCCACCTGGCAAGGCGGGCAGCGACGCGCCGCTGACTGCGTTCTGGGCAAGCGGCCGACCCGATTGCCCACCGGCGATGCAGACGCGCCGTCCCGCCGCGCCCTTGACCCGTGGCGACCCAGCTGCTTGGGTCCGACGCACGGATTCCCCCACTCCAGCCAGCGTCGAGCGCCATGCCGTTGCCATCCCCCCTGGCCACCCTCGCTGCATCGCCCATCGCATGGCGCGTCAACGCGCGCGCCCGACGCGGCCCCTACGGCCCGCGCCAGGCTTCCGTGCTCAGCCATGCGGCCTTCGCGCGCGCCAAGGCGGAGATCACGCGCTGGCCGGGCTATGCGCCCACGCCGCTCCTGGCGCTGCCCGGCCTCGCCAAGGCGCTCGGCATCGGCGCCCTGTGGTTCAAGGACGAGGGCAAGCGCTTCGGGCTCAAGAGCTTCAAGGCGCTGGGCGGCGCCTACGCCGTGCTGCGCCAGGTGCAGAAGGTGATCGCCGCGCGCACCGGGATCGCCGACGCGCCGAGCGCCGACATCGCCGCGGGCAAGTACAGGCACTACACCAAGGACGTCACCGTCGCCTGCGCCACCGACGGCAACCATGGGCGGTCCGTCGCCTGGGGCGCCGCCACCTTCGGCTGCCGCTGCGTCATCACCATCCACGCCGGCGTCAGCCAGGGCCGTGCCGACGCCATCGCGCGCTACGGCGCCGAGGTCCGCCGCATCAAGGGCAACTACGACGACAGCGTGCGCCAGGCGGCCGAGGACGCCAAGGCGAACGGCTGGATCATCGTCTCCGACACGTCATGGCCCGGCTACATGGAGATCCCGAAGGACGTGATGCAGGGCTATGCGCTGATGGCCGACGAAGCGATGGCGCAGCTCGGCGCCGAACGGCCGACGCATCTCTTCCTGCAAGCCGGGGTCGGCGGCATGGCAGCGGCCGTCGCCGCGCATTTCTGGGAGGCCATGGGTGCGGCGCGGCCGCGCGTCGTGCTCTGCGAGCCGGACAAGGCCGCTTGCCTTTTCGCCAGCGTCGCGGAGGGCCGGGCGGCGACCATCGCCGGCGACCTCGACACGGTGATGGCCGGGCTGGCCGCCGGCGAGACGTCACCTCTGGCCTGGGAGATCCTGGAGGATTGCGCCGACGCGGCGATGACCGTCGGCGACGCGGCGGCCGGGCCGGCGATGCAGCTTCTCGCCGCGGGCGTCGGCAGCGATCCGCCCGTCGTCGCGGGCGAGAGCGCCGTCTGCACCCTCGGTTGCCTCGCCGGCGCGATGCGGGATCCGGCGATCGCCAAGGCGCTGGAGCTCGATGCGCGCAGCACCGTGCTGCTGTTCGGCAGCGAGGGCGACACCGACCCCGCGCTCTACGAGACGCTGGTCGGCCGACCGGCCGACCAGGTGCGCGCGGCATGAGCGCGCCCGGGTCGCGGGCCAACCTGCGCATCGACGCCCCGCGCCTGCTGCGCCGCATCGCCGCGCTCGCCGAGATCGGCGCCATCGAGGGCGGCGGCGTCTGCCGCCTCGCGCTCTCGGACGAGGACCGGCAGGGGCGCGACCTGGTCAAGGGCTGGATGCAGGATCTCGGCCTCACGATCACGGTCGACCGCATGGGCAACGTCTTCGGCATCCGCCGCGGCCGGAGCGACGGCCCGCCCGTGATGACCGGCTCGCACATCGACACGGTGCGCACGGGCGGGCGCTACGACGGCAATCTCGGCGTGCTGGCGGGGCTCGAGGTCGTCGAGACGCTCGACGCCGCGGGCGTCGAGACCGAGCATCCGCTGGCCGTCGCATTCTTCACCAAAGAGGAGGGTGCCCGCTTCCATCCCGACATGACGGGGAGCCTCGCCTTCGCCGGCGGCATCGCGGTCGAGGAGGCGCGCGCCACGGTCGGCATCGACGGCAAGGCGCTCGGCGCCGAGCTCGACCGCATCGGCTATGCCGGCGACGCTACCTGCGGCTTCCCCGTCCGTGCCTTCGTCGAGCTGCACATCGAGCAGGGCCCGGTGCTCGAGCGCGAGGGCGTCACCATCGGCGCGGTGGAGAGCGTTCAGGGCATCTCCTGGACCGAGCTGACCCTTTCAGGCCAGTCGGCGCATGCCGG
>JAEULF010000445.1 GCA_016793965.1 Alphaproteobacteria bacterium
AGCCGCAGCCGGCGAGGAGCGCCAGCGCGAAGACGGCGGCGGCGAGCGCCAGGCGCGGGGCGGCCAAGGAGGGGGCAAAGGCGGGTGCCACGGACGGGAAAAAGCGCGACATCGGGATCTCCCTGCGGACCGGGCAAGCGCTTGCGGCCGACCTGGTCCCCACCGCCCGGGGCCGGCCGATGACGCTTGCGAATTCGTTAATGACTAGCAAGCGCCGGGCCAATGGCTGCGGACCTGTGCCGCAGGCCGAATTCAGCCGAGGCCCCAGATTGCCAGGGGATGCTGACTTTGCCGCGGGCATGGCGAAGTCGGCAACATTTGCCGCTCTGCCGAGCGGGGACTTGTGCCGGAACCCCCGGCCGCGCGACGGGACTTGTAACTGAGTGCCGCTCAGACCGATGGACGAAGGCGCAGCGATGTGCATTCAATACACAACGGAGCGGGCATGCCGAAGAGCCGCAGCAGTCGAGAGGTGATCCTGGCCTTGCGGCACGGCGGCTGGGTCGAGGTCGCGCAACAGGGCAGTCACAAGCAGTTCAAGCATCCGTCGAGGCCCGGGCGCGTCACCGTTCCGCATCCTGTCAAGGACTTGAAGCCGGGTACGATCGCGTCGATCGAGAAGCAAGCGGGAATCAAGCTGCGCTAGGGTCGAGCATGACAGTTCGTTACTTCCCTGCGATCGTCGAGAGCGGCGACGCACCCGGATACTCCGTTTTCTTCCCGGACCTGCCGGGCTGCGCTAGCGCAGGCAACACGATCGAGGATGCGGCGCGCAATGCCGAGCTTGCCTTGGCGCTGCACCTGCGCGGGATGGCTGAAGACGGGATCGCGGTCCCCTCGCAGCGCGCCATCGACGAGATCAAGCGCAGTCCGAAGGTGCGCGAAGCGGCGCGCATCCTCGTGCGCGCTGAGCTGCCGGGACGCTCCGTCCGGCTGAACATCAGCATGGACGAGGGCCTGGTCGCCGCAGTCGATAGCGCGTCGGCACGGGAAGGACTGAGCCGCTCGGCGTTCCTAGCTGCGGCGGCGAGGCGGATGATCGGGGGAGGGTAGGGCCCGAAGGGGAACGCAGGGTCCTTCGGAGGAATCAGCGCGCCGGAACCTCCGCCAGATCCTGGCGCCGCTCGATCCGGTCAAGTCGATCGTTCATGCGATCGAGCCGCGCGACGATGCGCGCGTCCGTTACCGACGGCGCCGCGACGTCGCGCTGCAGGCCGGCGATGGCGATCGCCAGCGACGACAGCCGGGCCTTCGTCTCCACTTGCACCGCGATGACGCGGCCGAGATTGGCATCCATCGCGCGGAGCACGAGATTGCCGGCCTCGACGGGCATCGGCGCCGTCCGATCGGTGGGTGCCGGATCAGGCGAGCCGGGAGCGGCCGGTTTGTCTCCGGCGGCCGCCCTACCCGCCTTCCGCCCTACCCGCTGCTCGGCTCGATCCCCTGCCAGCGCCCGTCGATCAACCCCTCGAGCGGGCGGAAGCGGGCCTTGTAGGCCATCTTCTCCGAGCCGTCGATCCAATAGCCCAGATAGACGAAGGGCAGGGCGAGGGCCTGGGCGCGCTCGATCAGCGCCAGGATCACCATGGTGCCGAGCGACAGCCGCGGAATGTCCGGATCGTAGAAGCTGTAGACCGCGGAGAGGCCGCCGCTGGACCCGCCTGCGCCGGTCCCGCCGACATGGTCGACCAGGCAGGCCGCGCGCAGGCTGCCGTCAGGCGCTTGCAGCTCCAAGACGCCGCTGTCGCGCGGCGCGTCCTCGACCATGTGCTTGTAGTCGTCATAGGCCATGCCGGACATCTCGCCGTCGTGGTGGCGCGCGTCGAGATACCGGCTGAACAGCGCGTATTGCTCGGCGGTCGCCACGGGCGGCCGCTCGACGACGCTGAGCGCGGCGTTGTCGCGGCGCACCCGGCGCAGCGTGCGCGTCCAGGCGAACCGGTCCGCGCGCACGCGGACGGGGACGCAGGCGTTGCAGCTCGGGCAGGCCGGCTTGTAGGCGACGCGATGGCTGCGCCTGAAGCCCTGCACGGAAAGGCGCCTGAAGGTCTCGCCGGCTGTGGCCCCAGGGACCGCCGAGAGGTCCGTCCAGAGCTTGCGCTCCATCCTCTCAGGCAGGTAGGGGCAAGCCTGAAGCGGCGTGATGTGGAAGAGGACGGTCGGCTGGCGGCTCTCGCCCGCTGCGCGGCCGGCCGGAGCGGGGAAGATGGCCGCCGGCGCGGCCGCGCGCGAAGGCTGGCGCTGCGGCGCCGGCGCGCCCTCCCTGGCCGTTGCCGGCGCGCTTGCCGCAACCGCTTCGTCCGCCCGGGCGGCGTCGAACTGGTCCGATCGGATCGGCGTCGATTCGGTCAAGAGGCGTTCCCGCGGCCGTCCATTGCGGCAGGCTGTCCCTGCGCAGGCGCGCCGGACCTGGGGCCCGCGCACGCCTGCCGCAGCAGATTGCACCCGGTCCGGAATCCCGCGCACGGGGCGGGCGGGAGAGGGGCAGGCGGGGGAGGCGGGCGGGAGAGGCGGGCGGGGGAGGGGCAGGCGACGGGCCCGGCTCCTGCCTCCGCGCCGATCAGGTCCCCGCCCGGTTCACCACCACCGTGCCGGCCAGGATGTCGTGCAGCGCCCGGTTGGCTTGCGTCAGCAGCATCGCTGCCAGCGCCAAGCCGCCGGTGGTCGGCACCGAGAGCATGAACAGCCCGACCAAGACGAGAGCCTGCACCCAGTTCGGCCGGCCGCCGTCGGCGCGGCGGACCTCGATGCCCATGATGCGCATGCCCGGCGTCGCCGAGCCGGCCCCGCCGATCGTCACGGCGACATAGGTCAGCCAGAGCAACGGCATCGAGATCGGCAGCACGATGAACAGGAAGCCGAAAGTCAGGAGCCCGAGGAAGATCGACGGCACGAGGAGGACCGCCCAGAGGATGCCGATGATCGTCATGTCGAGGATGAAGGCGACGACGCGTGCCGGCATCACGCCGCGGAACACGCTTGCGGACGGGAAAGCGGTAGGATCGATTCCGGCGCCGGGTTGCCAACCGCCCGTGAAGCTGCGCCTGCCGTCCCCCGGTCCGGCGCCGCCGTTCCCGCGATCGCCGCCCCCGCCTGTCCCGGCCTGCGGCACGGCTTCGAGCGCCCGGCCGGAGCCGCGCAGGTCGAAGGTCGGAACCTTGCTGTCGCTCATCGCGTGGCCCTCTCCGCAGGGTGCGCCGGCGCTGCCGGCGATCCCGCTCATATGGGAGGACGGGATGGCGAGCGGAAGGCCGGCGCGTGTCGGAATAGTGCCCGCGCCGCCCGTTCCTGCCCCCGTCAGTGGCGGCAGCGGAAGGGGTAGGTCTGGTTGAACTTCATGCTGAACAGCCGGACCTTGATCTCGAAGTCCTTGGCATAGGGCGCCATCATGGCGGCCGGCGGGCAGAGCACGGTGAGGTACCATTCGGGCGGCTGGCGCAGGAGCTGCCGGTTGTCGGTCAGCACCGGGCGCTTCGACGGGTCGGCGCCCTGCTCCGCGTCGTTCTGGATGATGGTCATGACGATGGCGTGCGGCTTCTCGTCGCCGATCGAGTTGGCCTGGTTCACGTAGATGATGTTGTGGATGACGTAGAAGCCCTTCTGGAACTCCGGCAGCAGGCGCAGGATGGCGGCGTGCTGCTCCATCGCCTTGCGGGCGCTCGTCTTCTGCTCCTCGCTCGGGCCGCAGGCGGCAAGCGCCAGGAGGCCGGGCGCCAGGACGCCGAGGAGGGCGAGGCGGCGGACGAGGACGCGGAGTCTGGAGCGGGCCATGGCGGACCTCGCGGCGGAGCGGCGTTTGCGGGATCTCGGGTCACTGTGAGCGCCGTCCCGGTAACGGACCGTTAAGGCGCCCCGCTCAGCACGCCTTGCGCAGCACGATCTCCAGGCCGCCGAATCCGAAGCTGCGCGCGCGCGGGTACTGCGCCAGCAGGCGCTCCTGGACCGGTGCCGGCACCGGCCGCTCCATGGTGCCGGCGAAGCGCTGCACCTCGAACGGCGTCTGGCGGATGTAGAGCGCGTAGTCCTCGAGCAGCAGGCGGTTGATGTCCGGCTCGTGATAGATGCGCTGCACCAGCCGTGCCGCCGTGTCGGCGTCGGTCTCGCGCAGGAAATGCGCGTAGATCTCCGGCGGGCGGAACAGCAGATGGCCCCAGTCGGGGCAGCGCACGAGCCGGCCGGTCGGGTCCGTCATGGCGCCGTTGTGGTGCCCGTCCGGCCCCGACCAGATCGGCGCGAACTCCGCGTAGACATGGCCGCCCGGGCTCAGCAGGTCGTGGCAGCGGCGGATGAAGCGGGCGAAGTCGAGCACGTGCTCGAAGCTGTTGATCGAGAAGATGACGTCGATGCGCCCGTCGAAGGAGGCGGGGAGCGACTCGAGCGTGGCAGCGAGCAGCGCCCCGTGCGGCACGGCGTCGAAGTCGGGGAGCGGCGGGGCCAGGATGTGGGCGGGGTCGTAGTCCGCGCGGTTGGCGCGGCTCGACTGGGTGAGCCTCGAATCGGCCGGATCGGGCGAGACCGAGAGCCAGCGCCGGGCGCCCAGATGCTGCGCCGTGAAGCGCCGGGGCATCCAGCCGCCGACATCGAGGACGACGCGGTCCCTGAGGCCGACAGCCGCCTGCGCTCGCTCGCTGACCGGCAGAAGCCACGGCAGCGCCAGGTCGAACGCCTTCTCGACGGGATGCTTGAGGCGCGTCAGCCCGGCGAGCTCGTAGTGGTCGGCCGCAGTCATGGGGGCGTGCCGAGAGCGCGCCCATGCTCCACCGCCCTCACGAAGGCGCTACGGCATGCACGCAACTTTCGCGCGTCAAACCGAGGCAATCTCTGCCTTGTGCCTCGCATCGCGTCATCCCGGACAAGCGGCGCCCAAGGCTCCCTTGGGCGCCGCGCAGATCCGGGACCCAGGGCGACCGCACCGACGCTTGCTCCTGGGTCCCGGCTCTCCGCTGCGCTCCGGCCGGGATGACGCTTGATGCCGCATTCTTTCGCGCAGGCTCGGCTCGGTGCGAGCAGCGATCCGTGAAGCCCGTAGGCGAAGCATGGGGTGGGTCGGGGTGGGGCATGCATGCGCTCAGGCCTCGGCATCTGAACCGCCATCCTACAGCAATCCCCGAAACGGCAACGGCGCCGCCCGTTCCCGGGCAGCGCCGCTGCGTCGCAGAGATGGTCCGACCGGCTACTGGATCAGCCGCACCGGGGCGCCACCCGGCGTCGAGTCGCTGGGGCCGGCCGCGCGGTCGCCGGGGCGCAGGGTCCCCGCGCGCGGGCCCAACGCGTCGCCCGGCCGCTGTGGCGCCGCGGCGCCTGGCTGGCCGGGAGCGGCGGCGCCCGGCGCGGCCTGTCCCGGCAGCTGGACCGTCGGGGCACCACCGGCGAAGGCGCGGCGCATCAGGATGATGTCGATGCGGCGGTTCTCGGCGGCGCGCGGGTTATCCTTGTTGCTCGGCTGGCTGTCTGCCTTGCCCATGACGTCGAACATGCGCTCGGGCTTCAGCCCAGCCGATAGCAGCACGCGGCGCACGGCGTTGGCGCGATCGGCGGAGAGCTCCCAGTTCGAGTATCCGCCTTGGCCGCCGGCATAGGGCACGCCGTCGGTGTGGCCGATGATGCGCACCGGGTTCTCCGACTGGCCGATGACCGGGGCCAGCTCCTGCAGGACCTTGCGCGTGCGCTCCAAGGGCGAGCTGCTGCCGGAGTTGAACATCGGCTGGCCGTCGAGGTCGCGCAGCGTGATGCGCAGGCCTTCCTCGTTCTGGACGATCTCCAGGCCTTCCTGCTTCTGCCACTCCCTGACTCCGGCGCCCTGGGCGGCTTCCTGGCCCACGCGGCCGAGGCCGCGCCGGTCGCGCTCGTCGATCAAGGCGTCGACCAGCGGGCTGTCCTCGCTGTAGCCGAGCCGCTTGACCCAATCCTTCACGTCCTCGTCGGTCATGTCCTCGAGGTCGGGGATGTCCGGGGGCGCGCTGACGGGGACGATGGTCGGCGGACCGGAGGAGATCGGCATGGCGCCGTCGACGGTGATCGTGCGGCCGCCGAGCACGCCGTTCGAGCCCTGGGTCGACTGCGACACGCTCATCGGCGCGAAGTAGTCGGACACGGAGAATTTCTGGGCTGGATTCGTGATGGAGATCAGCCACATGGCCAGCGTGAAGATGAACATGCTGGTCATGAAGTCGGCGAGCGCCACCTTCCAGTTGCCGCCATGGGAGGCGTGCTTGTGGCGACGGCCGCGCTTGATGATGATAGGCGCTTCGGCGTTGCGACGTCTCATGGCTGCCCTTCTCCCTGGGCTAAAGTTGGGCGGCGACCGCCCGGGTCAAGCCCGGCCTCGCAACCCCACCCCGCATCCTGCGGTACCGGAGCCTCGGGCCCGATCCTGGACCCGCGACGCCCTTATTATGACCCGCCGGCTAGACCGGCGGCAAGCCCTGCGTGGCCTCTTCCACCTCGTAGAAGGTCGGCCGGACGCCATGCGAAAGGGTCTTGCGCGCGAACTCGACGCAGAC
>JAEULF010000456.1 GCA_016793965.1 Alphaproteobacteria bacterium
TCGGGCCCGGCACCGACCAGGACAGGGGTGCATCCCGCGGCGGACCCGCAGACCATGTCGATGCCCGTGTCGCCGATGAACCAGGTCTCCGGTCCGGGCACCAGGCCGCCGGCGGCCAGGGCGAGGCGCACGGGGGCCGGGTCGGGCTTGTCGCGCTCGGCATCGTCGGCGCCCACGAGGCGCCCGAAGTATCCGGTCCAGCCAAGGTGGTCCGCCTCGGCGCGCAGGATGTCCCCGCGCTTGTTGCTGACGATGCCGAGATAGAGACCGCGGGCGGACAGGTCGCGGATGGCCGCCGCTGCCCATGGCGCCGGACGAAGCTCGGCCAGGTGCCGGGCCTGGAACTCGCGATAGAAGATCGCGCGCGCCTCCTCGGCGCGGGCGCCGAACAACGCGGGGAACGCCTCGCGCGCGCTGGCGCGCACGCGCGCGCGCGTCTCAGCCATCGTCCACGCCTCATGCCCCATGGCGGCCAGGAGGGCGTTCATGGCGGCGTGAATGGTCGGCCAGGTGTCGACCAGCGTGTTGTCCCAGTCGAACAGCAGGGCGCGCGGGCGCGGCAGCCCCTGATCGAGCGTGCCGCTCACTCCGCAGCCTGCGCGGTGCCGGCATCGGCACGCAGCGCCGGGACCGCATCGACCGGCTCGCCCTCGCGCTCGATGTACGCGAGGTAGTGGTCGAGGAGCGCCGTGCACAGCAGCCCGACCCCGCCATTGCCGATCGGCTTGCCGTCGATCTCGATGCAAGGCATCACGAAGCTCGTGGCGCTCGTCACGAACGCTTCGCGCGCCGCCAGCGCCTCGGCGACCGTGAAAGGCCGCTCGACGAGCTTGAGTCCCTGCTCCCGGGCGATCTTGAGGAGCGTCAGGCGCGTGATGCCGCTCAGGATGGCGTCGCTCAGCGGGCGCGTCACGAGCTCGCCCGCCTTCGTCACGATCCATGCGTTCGTGGACGACCCTTCGGTCACAGTGCCGTCGGCCGCGACCTGCCACGCCTCGTAAGCGCCGGCTTCCGCGGCGCGCTGCTTCATCAGGCAGTTCGGCAGAAGAGCGATCGACTTGATGTCGCAGCGGTCCCAGCGGATGTCGGGGACGGTGATCGCCTTGACGCCGCGGCGCGCCTGCGCGATCTGCGCCGCGATCGGCCGCCGGCGCGCGTAGATCACGACCGCGGTCTCCGCCTGCTTCGGGAACTTGTGGTCGCGCGGCGCGACGCCGCGGGTCATCTGCATGTAGATGAGTCCGTCGCGCACGCCGTTGCGCCTGATGACCTCGCGCATGACGAGCTTGAGCGCGGCGCGCGCCATCGGCGGCTTGATGCGCAGCTCGGAGAGCGACCGGTCGAGCCGGTCGAGGTGAGGATCCTCGTCCACCATCTTGCCGCCGACGATGGCGACGACCTCGTAGACGCCGTCGGCGAGCTGGTAGCCGCGGTCCTCGATATGGACCGTCGCCGAGCCGTGCGGCTGGTAGCGACCGTTCACGTAGGCGATGCGCGACATCGCGATCTCCGGAATGCTGTGGCAGGCGGCGATTCGGGAAGTGTAGCGGGGCCGGCGCGTGCCGGGCAACGGCGGGCGGCGCAGGTCAGAAAAACTCCGGCTTGACGCGAAGCATCTTCTCGACCTGCTTGACGGCATCGGCGCCGGCGAAAAGGACCACGCGGTCGCCCGCCTCGATCACCGTGTCGCCCCGGGGGATCAGCACCTTGTCCGCGCCGGCGCGCAGCACGGCCGCGACGATCAGCTGCGCCGGCATGCTGATGTCGCGCAGGGGGCGGCCGACAAGGGGCGACGTATCGAGAGCGTCTGCCTCGATCACCTCGCCGAAGGCCTCGCCGATCGTGTGGACGGACCTGATGCTGCCCCGCCTGACATGCTGCAGGATGGTCGACACCGTGATCGAGCGCGGGCTGACCATCACGTCGATCCCCAGCGGGCGGGAGAGCGGCGTGAACGCCGGATCGTTGATCAGCGTCACGGCCCGCTTGGCGCCGAACTGCTTGCACAGCAGCGACGCCAGGAAGTTCACCTTGTCGTCGTTGGTGACGGCGACGACGGTCTCCGTGTCGCCGATGTTCGCCTCGCGCAGGATCTCGCGGTCGAGCGCGTCGCCGTTGAGGACGACCGTTCGCGTCAGCGACTGGGCGACGTATTGCGCGCGCTGCTTGTCGACTTCGATGATCTTGGCGCTGACGTGCTTGTGCGCGCTCTCCAGCTCCTCGGCGAGCGTCAGGCCGATGTTGCCGCCGCCGAGGACGACGACGCGGCGCGACCGGTCCCGCGACTCGGTGTAGCCGAAGGCGGCCAAGGCCCGGCCGACGTGGCTTGCCTCGGCGACGAAGTACACCTCGTCCGCCGCCAGCATCTGGTCGTTCGAGCTGGGGATGATGAACCGGCCCCCGCGCACGATTCCGCAAACCACGATGTTCAGGTTCGGGAACAAGGCGGCGAGCTGGCGCAGCGGCGTGTTGATGATGGGGCAGTCTGACGTGCAGGTGACCCCGACCACCTGGATCCTGCCCTCGGCCAAGGCGATGATGTCGAGGGCTCCGGGAACCGCCAGGCGCCGTGCCACCGCGTGGGCGACCTCGACTTCCGGCGAGATCAGGTGGTCGATCGGCATGTGCTGCGGCGTGAACAGGTCGGACCAATTCGGCTGGAGGTAGCTCCGGCTGCGAACGCGCGCGATGGTCTTCGGGACGCTGAACAGGGTGCGCGCGACCTGGCATGCCACCATGTTGACCTCGTCGGCGTAGGTGACGGCGATCAGCATGTCGGCCCCGTTGGCGTCCGCTTCCTGCAGGACGTCCGGGTGCGAGGCGAATCCCACGATGCCTCGCACCTCCGCGCTGGCCTGCACGCGCTCGATCAGCTCGGGCGACGTGTCGATGACGGTGACGTCCGCATCCTCAGCCGCAAGGTAGCGGGCGATGTTCGAGCCGACCTGGCCGGCGCCGCAGATAATGACCTTCATGGCGTGTCCCTTGGATCGGGCTGGAGGGGCCGGTCAGGTCTCGCTGCCGGCATCGACCCCAGATGCGCTGTCGGGCGGGGTTTCCGGCGCGCTGCCGCCTGGCTTGCTCGACCGGTCCGCGCGCCGATCCCCCTGGCCCGACACCCCCAGCGACTTGAGCTTGCGGTGCAGCGCCGACCGCTCCATGCCGACGAACGACGCCGTGCGCGAGATGTTGCCGCCGAACCGCGTCACTTGCGCCAGCAGGTACTCGCGCTCGAAGACCTCGCGCGCCTCGCGCAGCGGCAGCGACATGATCTCTCCGCCGAAGTCCCAGTGCAGAACGGCCGGGGCCGTGCCGAAGATCTCGGGCGGAAGCTGGTCCGCGCGGATGGGCTCGCGCAGGTCGCCGGGCGCCATGATCATCAGCCAGTCGATGACGTTGCGCAGCTGGCGGACATTGCCCGGCCACTCATAGGCCTGGAGCGCGGCCATGGCGTCGTCGCCGAGGGCACGGCGCGCCAAGCCGCCGATCTCCGCCGCGCGCGCGAGCAGGTGGTTGGCGAGAACCGGTATGTCCTCGCGCCTCTCGCGCAGCGGCGGCACCGTCAGGGGCACGACGTTGAGCCTGTAGTAGAGGTCCTCCCGGAATCGCGCGCTCTCGATCAACGCCTTGATCTCGCGATTCGTGGAGGCGACGACGCGCACGTCGACATGGATGCGCCGGCTGCCGCCCACGCGCTGGAAGCTCTGGTCTTGCAGCACGCGCACGATCTTCGCCTGGGTCTCCAGAGGCATGTCGGCGACCTCGTCGAGGAACAGCGTCCCGCCATGCGCCTGCTCGAACATCCCGATCTTGCGCGGCGCCGCCCCGGCCGAGACCGGTGCTGCCGGTCCGCCGGGCGCCGGCGTCTCGCTCTCCACGCCGAACAGCTCCTCCTCCAGCCGCTCCGGGAGCAGCGTCGCGCAGTTGACGATGACGAAGGGACCCGCGGCGCGGCGCGAGCGCTTGTGCAGAGCGCGCGCCGCGACCTCCTTGCCGGCGCCCGCTGGTCCGGTGATGAAGACGCGGCTTCCTGTCGGAGCGACCCGCTCGATCGACTGCCGGACCTGGTTGATGAGCGCCGACGTCCCGTGCAGCTGGTCGTCCTCGCCGACACGGAAGCGGAGCTCCGAGTTCTCGCGCCGCAGCCGCGCGGCCTCGATGGCGCGCTCGAGCACGAGGAGCAGGCGGTCGGCCTTGAAGGGCTTCTCGACGAAATCGTAGGCGCCGTGCTGGATCGCCGATACGGCCATCTCGATCGTGCCGTGCCCGCTGATCATGACGACGGGAAGCGACGGATCCTCCTGCCTGACGACCTGCAGGAGCTCCAAGCCGTCGAGCTTGCTGCCCTGCAGCCAGACGTCCAGGACGATGAGCGCCGGCCTGCGCGACCGGACCGCCTCCAGCGCGGACGTCGAGGATTCGGCCTCGCGCGTCTTGTAGCCCTCATCCGACAGGATCCCCGAGATCAGGGACCTGATGTCGGCCTCGTCGTCGACGATCAAGATCTCGTGCGTCATCGCTCAATCCTGCTCGCGCGAGCCCGGCCGCCTGCGATCGCGCCCGCGCAATTCGCGCCTGTCATGCTGCCGCCGCGCCCGCGCGCGAGGCCCTGGCATCGCGCGCCGCGGCGTCGCGCGGCAGGACCATCCTGACGCGGGCGCCCGGCCCGTCGGTGCGATCCTCGAGGTGCAGCGCGCCCCCATGATCCTCCATGATCTTCTTGACGATCGCGAGGCCCAGCCCCGTTCCCTTGGCCCGCGTGGTCACGTAGGGCTCCGTCAGGCGGTCGCGCTCCTCGACTGGAAGCCCCTTGCCGTTGTCGACTACGGCGATCGTCACGCTCTCCTCGTCCGCCGACAGGCTCAGCACCACCTCGCCGTCCGGCAACGACAAGCGGGACGGAGGCGAACTGGACGCCTCGCCGTCGGCCGGCGCCTGGGGGGAGCGTCCCTCGATGGCGTCCACGGCGTTCTGCAGCAGGTTGGTGATCGCCTGCCCGATCTGCCTGGCGTCGCAGTGCAGGGGCACGGGCCCTGCCGGCAGGTCGCTCGAGATGCGGATCTGCGGGCGGGCCGACTGCTGCAGGAACAGGGATTCGCGGCAGATCCGGACGGCGTCCTCGCTCTTGAGCTGCGGCGCCGGCATGCGCGCGAACGCGGAGAACTCGTCCACCATCCTCCCGATGTCGCCGACCTGCCTGACGATCGTGTCGGTGCACTGGACGAAGGTGTCGCGGTCGGAGTTGATCTCCGACAGGTACTTGCGCTTCAGCCGCTCGGCCGAAAGCTGGATCGGCGTCAGCGGGTTCTTGATCTCGTGCGCGATGCGGCGCGCGACGTCGGCCCACGCCGCCTTGCGCTGGGCCGATGCCAGCTCCGTGATGTCGTCGAAGGTGACGACGAAGCCCTGCAGGCCGCGGTCGGAGCCGATCTCCGCGACGGCGCGCACCAGGAGCGTGCGCGTCCGTATGCCCTGGGTCAGCCGCACTTGCCCCTCGCTGACCCGGTCGGGCCGGCGCTGCGCGCCCTCCAGGATCGGCGCGAACTCCGGGATCACGTCGGCCAGCGGCCGGCCGACGACTGCGCCGACGGCCTGGCCGACGAGCTCCAGCGCGAGCCGGTTCGGCAGCTCGACGCGTCCTTCCGGGTCCAGGCCGATGACTCCTGCGGACACGCCGCCGAGCACGGCCTCGGTAAAGCGCCTTCGATCGTCAAGCTCCCGGTTCGCCTTGACGAGGTCGCCGCGCTGGGCCTCCAGCTGGGCCGTCATGCGATTGAACGCACGAGACAGCAGGCCGAGCTCGTCGTCGCTCTGACGCTCGGGCACACGCGCGTTGAGGTCGCCCTTGCCGACCGCATCGGCCGCTTCGATCAGGAGGCTCACGGGGCGGGACAGGGCATTGGCGATCGTCAGACCCATCCAGACGGCGGCAAGCAGGAGGACCAGCGCAAGGGCAGCAAAACCCGCTCCGAACGCGAATTGCAGCCCGCCGCGCATCTCCTCGAGCTCGGCGTACTGCTGCTTGGCCCCCTGCGTCCGCTCGATGTGCCCGATCAGCCGCGTGTCGACGAACCGTGCCACGTAGAGGTATGCGTCTTCGAAGCCATCGAGCTTGACGAGCGCCCGGACCCGGTCGTCGTCGGCCGAAGACAGGACCACCAACTCGCCCTTGCGCGCCCGCTCCATGATCGACGGCCGCAGGACTTCCTCGTCGTCGAGCACGTAGTAGTAGCCGTAGCGCGCGAGGCTCCGTCCGCTCCCGTCGATCACGACCGCAGCATTGACGCGCCGCTGTCCCGCTTGGCGCGCCAGAATCTCGGTGAGGACGGGGACGTTGCGGTACAGCAGCCACCCTTCCCGGCTGACGTCCGTCGCGATTGCCAGCGCGTCGCGGGTCATGTCCTGCCGCTTCTCGTCGAGGTAGCCGCGCGCCACGGCGTCTGCCTCGAAGAGCACTGTTCGGACCCTTTCGCTGAACCATGACTCCATGCCCAGGCTCAGGAACACCGCGGAGAACAAGGCCATGGCGACCGCGGGGATCGCGGCGACGAGGCCGAAAAGGATGACGAGCCTGACATGCAGGCGCGAGCCCGCGAGGCCCTGCCGCCGTTGGCGCAAGACGCGCACCAGGCGACGCGCCACGAAGATGCCGAGGACGATCAGCACGCCGATATTGGCGTAGAGCAGGATCTGCGTGTTCAAAGGGCTCGGCCCCAGCGGCGCCGCCCCCGTGAGCACGACGTAGTTCGCGATGCTCGCCGCGATCGCCAGGCCGACGAGCGCGAAGGGCGCCCAGCGGCTGAGGTCCTCGCGCGTCACGGCGACGCCGAGAAGCCTGACGATCGGGCGGAGCGCTGCGTCCCCCATCGGCGTCACTTCAGCCCGCGCACGACCGGGATCTCCAGGTCGCGGATCTTCTTGCGCAAGGTGTTGCGATTGAGGCCAAGGACCTGGGCGGCGCGGATCTGGTTCCCGCGCGTCGCGGTCAAGGTCAGCGTGATCAGCGGCCGCTCGACCTCGCGCAGCACGCGATCGTACAGGCCCGCCGCCGGGAGCGCCTCGCGATGGGCGGCGAAGTACTGCACGAGCTGGCGCTCGACGGCGGTGCTCAGGGAATCGACTTGCCCGGCGTCAGCCGGGATCTCCGCCGGCGGACGTCCCTTCGCGAGCTCGCTCTCGATCTCCTCGACGCCGATCACGTCCTGCGCATAGAGGGCGCTGAGCCGTCGCACCAGGTTCTCGAGCTCGCGCACGTTCCCCGGCCAGGAATGCCGGCGCATCCGGTCGAGCGCTGGCTGGTCGAGGTTCTTGGCCGGCAGGCCTTCCCTCGCGCAGAGCGTGAGGAAATGGCGGGCGAGGTCCGGGATGTCCTCCGTGCGCTCGCGCAGCGGCGGCAGCCGGATCGGGACGACATTGAGGCGATAGAACAGGTCCTCGCGGAACTGCCCGCGCCGGATGAGCTGCTGCAGGTCGCGATGCGTCGCCGCGACGATCCGCACGTCGGCGCGCAAGGCCGACCGACCGCCGACCGACGTGTACTCTCCCTCCTGCAGTACGCGCAGCAGGCGCGTCTGCGCCTCGATCGGCATGTCGCCGATCTCGTCGAGGAACAGGGTGCCGCCCGCGGCCTGCTCGAAGCGACCGGCGGCGCGCTGGACCGCCCCGGTGAAGGCGCCCTTCTCGTGGCCGAACAGCTCGCTCTCGATGAGCTCGCGCGGGATGGCCGCGACGTTGACGGCGACGAAAGGGCCGTTGCGCCGCTTGCCGTACTCGTGGAGCGCGCGCGCGACCAGCTCCTTGCCGGTGCCGGACTCGCCCGAGATCATCACCGTCAGGTCGGTCGCCATGAGGCGCGCGAGGGTCCGGTAGATCTCCTGCATCGCCGGCGAGCGGCCGATCAGCGGCAGGGACTCGTCCTCGCCCGCCTTCTCCCCGGCGTTCGCGGCGCGCTGGCGCGGCTCGGCGAGCGCGCGCCCGACCGCGCCGACCAGCTCGTTCAGGTCGAACGGCTTCGGCAGGTAGTCGAAGGCCCCGCGCTCGTTCGCCTTCACCGCGGTCAGGAGCGTGTTGTGCGCGCTCATCACGATCACGCGCAGCTCGGGCCGCACCTTCTTGATCCGCGGGATCAGGTCGAGCCCGTTCTCGTCAGGCATGATGACGTCCGTGACCACGAGGTCGCCGTCGCCGTCTGAGACCCAGCGCCAGAGGGTTGCCGCGTTGCCGGTCGTCCGCACGTCGTGGCCGAGCCGTCCAAGCGCCTGGCTCAGCACGGTCCGCACCGCCCGGTCGTCGTCCGCCACAAGGATCGTCGCCACCCTGCCCTGCCCTCCCGTCGTCACGTCTCCGCCGGCGCGCCGCCCGGCACCATCGGCAGCATGGCCCGGAACACCGTGCGCCTGGGCTGGCTGTCGAACTCGATCACGCCGCCGTGGTCGCCGATCACCTTCGCCACCAGCGCAAGGCCGAGCCCCTTGCCGTTCGGCTTCGTGGTCACGAACGGGTCGAACAGGTGGGGCTGCAGGTCGACGGGGATGCCAGGCCCGTTGTCGCGGATGCTCACGGTCAGCGGCAGGTGGTGGCGGACGTCCGTCCCCGGCACGGCGAGCCGGACGCCCTGCTGGTAGGCCGTATGGATCTGGATCTCGCCGGTCTCCGCGGACACCGCCTCCGCCGCGTTCTTCACCAGGTTGAGGAATGCCTGCACCAGCAGGTCGCGGTTCCCCCACACGGCCGGAAGCGACGGATCGTAGAGCTCGACGAACCGCACGCCCTTCGCGAAGCCGTTCTGCGCGATCCGCCGCACGTGCTCGAGGACCTCGTGGATGTTCACGGCGGCGCGCTGGATGGGCCTGTTGTCCGC
>JAEULF010000458.1 GCA_016793965.1 Alphaproteobacteria bacterium
CTCCAGCAGCGCTTCCGGGTAGTGCGACACCGGCGCGATGCGGTGGCGGGTGAACAGGTCCGGGAAGAGGCGCATCATCACCTCCCGGTCCTCGAGCATGTAGGACACGCCGGACGGAGTCCGGCAGTTGTCCTCGAGCACATAGAAGTCGCCCTCGCCGATGCGCACGACGTCGATCCCGGCGATATGGGTATAGACGCGCCCTGGCACATCGATTCCCTGCATCGCCGCGAGATAGCCCTCGTTCCGCAGGATCAGTGCCTCCGGAACGCGCCCTGCCTTCAGGATCTCCTGCCCGTGATAGACGTCCCAGATGAAGGCGTTGAGAGCGCGCGCGCGCTGCTCCAAGCCGCGCGACAGCACGCCCCATTCCGCGGCACTGAGCACGCGCGGAATGATGTCGAAGGGGATCAGCCGCTCCGGGTCGCCGCCCTCGCCGTAAACGGCGAAGGTGATGCCGATCCGCCGGAACAGCAGCTCCGCCTCGCGGCGCTTGAGCTGCAGCACGTCGGAAGGCGTGCGCTGGAGCCAGTCGCGCACCGCCGCATAGGGGGGGCGGCAATCGGCTCCCTGGCCCATCTCGTCAAATGCGTCTGCCGGCAACCTGTCCTCCGGGCGGGCTCTCCGTCACTGCGCCGCAGCATATGCACAGGATCTGGTCAAACACAAAACTGACCGAAATTGAGGCAAGCGATTGATGCGGAGGCACAATGCGGTGTCGCCCCAATCGGTCCGCCGGTCGTTCGATGCGCTCGCTCCGATCGATCGGAGCTTCGCGGCTTGCGCTACCGGACGTTGACCGCTCCGGCGACCGCGTGGGAACCTCGGCAAGGTCATGAGAAACGCGCGGCGGCAAGAGGCAATGCTGCGCCCTAGGGAGGAGAGCCCATGAAGACGATCGCAAACCTTGCCGCATTCGCCCTGGTGGCTGCCGCGTCGCCGGCCGTCGCCCAGGTGCTCGAGCTCAAGTTCGGCACCACATCGACGCCCGGCAGCGTCCAGGTCCTGTCGACCGAGGAGTTCGCTCGGCGATTCAACGCCAAGATGGCGGGCAAGGCGAAGATCGACGTCTATCATTCGGGCCAGCTCGGCTCGGACAAGGAGATGCTGCAGAAGGTGAAGCTCGGGACCTTGGACATGTCCCAGCCATCCACGGCCATGTCGAGCGTGCACGCCGAGTTCGGCCTGTTCGACATGCCCTACCTCATCAAGGACCGTGCCCACATCAAGTGCGTTGGCAGCAAGGTGATCTGGCCCGAGATGGCGCCGAAGCTGGAGCCGCTGGGCTACAAGCTGATCGGCATCTGGGAGAACGGCATCAGGCACATCTCCAACAACGTTCGCCCGATCAAGACGCCTGATGACCTGAAGGGCATCAAGCTGCGCATCCCGGAGGGCGTGTGGCGGCTGAAGATGTTCCAGGCCTATGGCGCCAACCCGACGCCGATGGCTTTCTCCGAGGTGTTCATCGCGCTCAAGACCGGCGTCCTCGACGGCCAGGAGAACCCCTACACGAACATCGTCGGCGGCAAGTTCCAGGAGGTGCAGAAGTATCTCACGGAATCGAGCCACATCTACACGCCGAGCTTCCCGACCGCGAGCCTGCGCCGGTGGCAAGGCTACCCGGCCGAGGTGCAGCAGGCGATCATGGAGGCTGCGGCGGGGGTGCAGGACTGGACCTACAAGGTCGCCGCGACCGAGGACGAGGACACCAAGAAGAAGCTGCTGGCTGCGGGCATGCAGTTCAACGTCGCCGACCGCGAGTCGTTCGTGAAGGCGAGCGCCGTGGTCTACGACGCCTTTGCCAAGGAAGTGCCGACCGGAAAGGCGCTGATCGACAAGGCCTTGGCCCTGGCGGCAGGCGGCTGCTGACCGGCCGTTGCCGGCAGGGCGCTGGTCTCGTCCTGCCGGCACCTCGTTCCGCGACACGTGGTGGATGCGCATGGGATCGCTGGCGGTGCTCAGGCGTTGGCTGGAGAGGGCGCTCGCGGCCTTCTGCGTCGGCCTCATGGCGTTGATGTTCCTGATCGTCGTCATGGCCGTCCTGGCGCGGGAGCTCGGCCGTGCCTTCAGCTGGTATGACGAGGTCGCCACCATCGTCCTGGTCTGGCTCACCTACTACGGCTCCGCGCTCGGCGCCTTGAAGCGGAGCCACCTCGGCTCGCCGGAGGTGATGCGCGCGATGGGAGCCCGGCTGCGGCTGCCCCTCTTCGTGCTCGGCGAAGCGCTGGTCGTGGCCTTCTTCCTGCTGCTGGGCTGGGCAGGGCTGTGGGTCGTGCAGCTCCTGGAGGGCGATCGCCTGGTCAGCCTGCCTTGGGTCCCGGTACAGCTCACCCAGTCGGTCATCCCGATCGGCGCGGCGCTGTTCGTCGCCTGCGAGCTGCTCTCGATCCCCGACGAATGGCGCAACCTCGGCCGCGCGGCCGACGCGCCGGCCGGACACTGAGGAACAGGGCATGAGCACGGTCCTGATGGTCCTCGTGATGGTCGGCCTGGTGCTGATCAACGTGCCGATCGCCATTGCCGTCGGCATCGTGACGCTGGCGGCCATGCTGATCCTGCACGGTTGGCAGTCGCTGCCCGATCTCGCGCTCAACATGTACGCCGGCGCCCGCAGCTTCCCGCTGCTCTCGATCCCGCTGTTCATCCTGGCCGGCTCGATCATGAACGCCGGAGGCATCTCGCGTCGCCTCATCGACTTCTGCACCGCGCTGCTCGGCTCGATCAAGGGCGGGCTGGCGATGGTGACGGTCGGCGCGTCGATGTTCTTCGCCGAGATCTCCGGCTCGGCCGTCGCCGACGTGGCGGCACTGGGCTCGATCCTGATCCCGGGGATGAAGAAGAAGGGCTACCCTGCCGAGTTCGCCGCAGCGACCATGTCCTCTGCAGGCTCGCTCGCGATCATCATCCCGCCGTCGATCCCCATGATCCTCTACGGCACGATCTCCGGCGCCTCGATCGTGCAGCTCTTCGTCTCCGGCTTCGTTCCCGGCGTCATCGGCGGCGTCGGGCTGATGGGCGTCGCCTACTGGTACGCGCGGCGGCACGGCTTCCCGGTCGAGCAGGCGTTCCAGCTCGGGCGCCTTTGGGCCGCCTTCAAGAATGCTTTCTGGGCGCTGTTCCTGCCCGTCATCATCCTCGGCGGCATCTTCGGCGGCTTCGTCACGGCGACTGAGGGTGCCGGGCTCGCTGTCCTCGCCGCCATGGTGGTCGGCGGGCTGATCTACCGCGAGCTCGACTGGCGCTTCCTCTACAAGACTTGCATCGACGGGGCGATCCAGACGGCGGTCGTCATGCTGCTGATCGCCACGTCGGCGTTGCTCGGCGCTTATCTGACGGAGCAACGCGTGCCGCAGGCGGTGGCGCAGGCGATCTCCGACCTGACGAGGGACAAGCACGTCGTCCTGCTCCTGCTCAACGTGCTGTTCTTCATCCTCGGGTTCTTCCTGCACAGCGCGGCCGCGATCATCCTCGTCGTCCCCATCGTCATGCCGCTGGTCAGCCTGATCGGCGTCGACCCCGTGCATTTCGGCATCATCGTGACGCTCAACCTGGCGATCGGCCAGCAGACGCCGCCGGTGGCCAGCGTGCTCATGACCGCATGCTCGATCGCGAAGACCGACATCTGGAAGACGTCGCTCTGGAACCTCCCTTATGTCGGCGTCCTCATCGCCGTGCTGCTTCTGTCGACCTATGTCCCGGCCGTGCCGATGTTCCTGGTCGACCTGTTCTACAAGTGAGCCCCCAGATGGCTGCTGCGACCGATCCCGTGCTCATCG
>JAEULF010000460.1 GCA_016793965.1 Alphaproteobacteria bacterium
TCCCATTCCAGCACGACGCCCGTCGCCGCCTTGACGCGGGCGCGCACCTCCTCGCCCAGCGCCTCGATGTCGGCGGCGCTGGCGTCGCCGGCGTTGATCAGGAAGTTGGCGTGCTTCTCCGACACCTGCGCGCCGCCGCGCTTCAGGCCGCGGCAGCCCGCGCGGTCGATCAGCTCCCAGGCCTTGTGGCCGGCAGGGTTGGTGAAGGTCGAGCCGCCGGTGCGCGCGCGCACGGGCTGGCTCGCCTCGCGCTGGGCGCGGATCTGCGCCATGCGCGCGGCGACCGCGTCGCGCGCGTCAGGCGATCCCTGCAGCAGCGCCTCGACGAAGATCCAGTCCTCGGGCGCCGCGCAGTGGCGATAGGACATGCCGAGCGCGCCGGCCGTGACCTCGTGGCGGCGGCCCCGCCGGTCGATCGCGACGGCGGAGACCAGCACGTCCTTGATCTCGCGCCCGTAGGCGCCGGCGTTCATGCGCAGCGCGCCGCCGATCGTGCCGGGGATGCCGCACAGGAACTCGAGCCCGGCGAGGCCGGCCTGGGCCGCCGTCTCCGCCGCCGTGACGTCGAGGGCCCCGGCGCCGGCGCGGACATGCGCGCTCTCGACGGCGACTTGCGCGAAGGCGCCGCCGAGCCGGATCACCACGCCTGGCACGCCGCCGTCGCGCACCAGCAGGTTCGAGCCGACGCCGATCACTGTGAGCGGCACGTCCGCGGGGCAGGTGGCGAGGAAGGCTTGCAGGTCGGCGACGTCCTTCGGGCGGAACAGCGCCTCGGCCGGGCCGCCGGCGCGGAACCAGAGATGCGGCGCCAGGGGAGCCTGCGCCTGCAGCCGGCCGCGCACGTCCGGCAGGCGCGCGATGAGCGCGTCCCCCATCCGAGCGCCCCTCATCGGAGCGCCCCCCATCGGAGCATCAGGCAGCATGGCGGCGGCCATCATTCGTCGCCCCCGCCGCCGGACACGAGGCGCGGCCTGGCCCCACCCCTGGCCCCGTTGCCCTGGGGCTGCGGCGGCAGCAGCGCCTCCAGCTGCTTCGGCAGCGCCGCCGCCCATTGCGTGATCGAGCCGGCGCCGAGGCAGACGACGTAGTCGCCCGGCTTGGCGATCTTGGCGATCATGCCGGGCAGCGCCTCCGGGCCTGCGAGCGCCTCGACGTGGCGGTGGCCGCGCGCGCGCATGCCCTGGACCAGCGCGTCGCGGCTGATGCCCTCGATCGGCGCCTCGCCGGCGGCGTAGACATCGGCGACGATCACCGTGTCGGCGTCGTTGCAGCAGACGCAGAAATCCTCGAACAGGTCGCGCAGCCTGGTGTAGCGGTGCGGCTGCACCACGGCGATCAGCCGTTCCTTGCACACCGCGCGGCCGGCCTTCAGCACGGCCGCGATCTCGACGGGATGGTGGCCGTAGTCGTCGATCACCGCGACGCCGCCCGCCTCTCCCGTGCGCGTGAAGCGCCGCTTGACGCCGGCGAAGCCCGCCAGCGCCTTGCGGATCGCCGGCTCCGCGATCCCGATCTGCAGCGCCACCGCGATCGCGGCGCAGGCGTTCTGCGCGTAGTGCTGGCCGACCATGGGCAGCGTCAGGTCGGCGAGGGTCCGGCTGGTCGCGCGGATGCGGTCCTTGGCCGTGACGTCGAAGGTCAGGCCGGCGGCGTCCTGGCGCACGTTCTCCACCCGCATGTCGGCCTGCGGCGAGAAGCCGTAGGTGACGATGCGCCGGTCGGAGACGCGGGCGATCATCGCCTGCACCTCCGGGTGGTCGATGCAGAGCACCGCGAAGCCGTAGAACGGGATGTTCTCGACGAAGGCGTCGAAGGCGGCCTTGAGCTTGTCGAAGCTGCCGAAATGGTCGAGATGCTCGGGGTCGATGTTGGTGACGATGCCGATGGTCGCCGGCAGCTTGACGAAGGTGCCGTCGCTCTCGTCCGCCTCGACGACGATCCACTCGCCGGCGCCGAGCCGCGCGTTGGTGCCGTAGGCGTTGATGATGCCGCCGTTGACCACCGTGGGGTCGAGCCCGGCGGCGTCGAGCAGTGCCGCCACCATCGAGGTGGTCGTCGTCTTGCCGTGCGTGCCGGCGACCGCGATGGCGCGCCGCAGGCGCATCAGCTCGGCCAGCATCTCGGCGCGGCGCACCACCGGCAGCATGCGCGCGCGCGCCGCCGCCACCTCCGGGTTGTCCGGCTTGACCGCCGAGGAGACGACGACGACCGCCGCCTCGCCGAGGTTCTCCGCCATGTGCCCGACGGCGACGGGGATGCCGAGGGAGCGCAGCCGCTTGGCGTTGGCGTTGTCGACGAGGTCCGAGCCCTGCACCTTGTAGCCCAAGTTGTGCAGGATCTCGGCAATGCCGCTCATGCCGATGCCGCCGATGCCGACGAAATGCAGGATGCCGATGGTCAGGGGCTCGATGCGCATGACGGCGGGCGGCTCTCCCCGGGGGCTGGTCGCAACGGTGCCGAATCGGCGGGCGCCGGACGTCCGCTCGGCCGCGACTCGCATGGTTAACGGCTGCGGATATTAACCTTAACAAAAATGCCTGGCGAGCCGAAAATGCCAGGGATTCAAAGGGAAACGCGGGCGAGGGGGCGAGGGAGCTGCCGCGCGGGCTTGGCGACGGGAGAGTCAAGATCGAGATTGCGGGTGCCAGGCGGTCGTCGATTTCGCAGCGCTGCCAGACGCTTTCGCGCCGCCCTTGCAGTCGCATGCGAGGCACCTGCGGGCGGATCTGATGGCGGTGCGGCGCGGGTGGCCGGGTGCGGCGCGGGCTCCCTTGCGCGGGCGCCGATGCCCAGAGCCGATGCCCAGTTGCGTGCGTTCCTGGTCTCTCGCCAGTCGGCCGGCAACACGGTACGGTGCTGCTCCGTACCCAATGGGGTTGAACGCCCATGCCGTCGGCGAGCCGCAAGAGGCCCAATGACACGCGCAGCGCGCGCATGGAACTGCGCGTGCTGCCTGGGGCCAAGTCCATGATCCAGCGCGCCATGGCGCTGACCGGCCTGTCGGCGGGCGATCTGGCGCTGCAGGCGGCGCAGCAGGTCGTGGCAGAGCACGAGCGTATGGTGCTGGCCGGCGCCGACCGCGACCGGTTCATCCGCCTGCTCGCCGACCCGCCCGAGCCGACGCCGCGGCTGCGCCGCGCCTTTGCCCGCCACCGCCGCGCGACAGGCTGAGCGCCGGGGAAGGACCGGTCGCGCATGAGCCGGCTGCGCCTCGTCATCGAGCCGCTTGCACCGCAGCACGACCGCGCCGGCTTCGCCTGCGGCAAGCCCGCGCTCGACGACTACCTGAAGCGGCGGGCCGGGCAGGACGTCCGCCGCCAGATCGCGCGCGTCTTCGTCGCGACCGAGCCCGGCAGCTCGGTCGTGGCCGGCTACTTCGCGCTCAGCGGATTCGCGGTGGCGCTCGCCGACATGCCGCCGGACCTCGCGCGCAAGCTGCCGCCGCATGGCGACGTGCCGGCCGCGCTGATCGGCCGCCTGGCGCGCGACCTGCGCTATCGCGGCCGCGGCGTCGGCGAGATCCTGCTGGCCGACGCGCTCCGGCGCATACTCGATGCCGGCCGCACGCTCGGCATCCATGCCGTCGTCGTCGACGCGATCGATGACGAGGCGAAGGCGTTCTATCTGTCCTGCGGCTTCGTCGCGGCGTCGGCGCAAGCGCGCCGCCTGTTCCTGCCGGCCGCGACGGCGGCGCGCGCCGCAGGGCTCGCGCCGGGGCTCGCGCCAAGGCCCGGTCGCGACGATGCGGGCTGACGCTCCGTGCCGAGCGACAGCGGGCGGTGCCGACGGAATCGTGCTACGCAGGGGACAGGAGGTTCGGCATGGCGCTCTATGACGACGACTTCTACTTGTGGACCCAGGAGCAGGCCGCTGCCTTGCGCCGGCTTGCGGACCAACGTGCCAACCTGCCGCTCGATCTGGCCAATTTGGCCGAGGAGGTCGAGGACTTGGGCAAATCGGAATATGCCGCTCTCTACGGCCAACTCGTGCGCCTGTTGAAGCATGCATTGAAGCTCGAGTTCAGCCCGGCGCGCGACCCGCGCGGCGACTGGCAGGTGAGCGTTCTCGACGCTCGCTCCCAACTCGCGCTGCGCATGACCGGCGCGATGCGCCGACGTCTGCTCGACGACCTGGCCAGGGCTTACCGCGACGCCCGGCGTCAGGCCGCGGTGGAACTGCGCAGCCATGGCGAGCGCCTGGCCTTGCCGCAGGAATGTCCCTATCGCCTGACGGACGCACTTGCTGACGATTGGTGGCCGGAGAATCGGCACGGAATCGTTGATGAAGTGTCGGGGTGATGCGGCGGGTGGGACTGGGCTGAGGCGGATCTCACGACGCTCGGAAATTAGTTTGATGTCCCCGAAACTTCCAATTGATATCCTGTCACTGTATCCCCCGAAACTCGATGCCCGAAATTCCGAACTACACCCCCCAAGGGGCAATCTCGCCAACGATTGGACTCTTCAAGAACACTGGAATTTCGAGTTCCATACGTGCAAATGTTTCCTCGTCGTATGGCGCCAAATCATACATTCTTTCCCTGGCAATATTATATAGAAGTTGCGTTGACTCTATTATATCTTCACTGCGAGACTCTCGGTTCAACAATTCAATCGCACAGTCAAATCGCCCTACTGTAATTGCATTGCAGGCTGATATTTGCGTACTATCGGAAATTGATCTATATGATGATTCTCTATCGGCTCTAAAATTTGAATCACCATTTATCACGGTCCATTTGACAAGTTTCCCCCACTGACGTGGGAATACCGCTCTTCTATAATCGATATAGTTTCCGCGCAAGAATCGCGCATGCATCAGAGTATGATAAAATCTTGATAGTTCGGTCCATCTGTACTCAAAATTTCCAATATCTACCACTAGATTAAACTCCATCAAACAATGCAATATTTTCTCAAATCCTACGATATGGGATTTTCGGTTTTCATGATCTGTTAGTGTTCCGTCAAAATTGTGATTCATGATTTCGACAAGCAAGGTAATGACTCTATGAAAAGGATACTCACGATGAAAATTTTCTTGGCCGATCCGAGAAAAATCTTGAGTACTTGCAATGAAATAATAGGGGGACGTGGCAGACCCTGATCCAGGAGTCCCGTGCATTCGCATTAGTTTCGTGCTACATAGAAAAGAGAGTATATCTTCAAGCGGATTTTGCCCATTATCACACACGCCAGGAATGGACTTCCCTGAGATAACAACCGCTGAATATGGCTGCACGCTAATCAATCTCTTAAAAACATACCATGCAATCGCCTCAACCATATCTCCATATTGTGGGTACATTGAAAGTCAACTCGAACTGCGCGTACGGAATTGCCCATAGTAAAGGGAGATCATACTCAATTCCAACTAACATGAGTTAAGGGGACATCATACTTAATTCTCCGGTCGCTGCGCTGCGATGGAAGCGCGGCGTGCGCGTGGCAAGTTAAGGGGACATCATACTTAATTCTCCGGTCGCTGCGCTGCGATGGAAGCGCGGCGTGCGCGTGGGGATGCCGCGGGCGCGGAGATCCTCGCGGAGCCGCTCGAAGCTGGCGGCCGTCGTCTTGTTCAGGCTGCGCAGGTCGTTGCGCACGCCGCGCATCTCCGCGGTCAGCGTCTCCAGGGCGCGCAGGATTGGCCGGTCGCGTCGGTCGAGATGGCGGCCGATCGCGACCGCGATCGTTGCCAGGGATTCTTTGCCGCTCGGGCCGTTCTTCGCTGCCATCGGCCGTGCTCCTGCCGGCGGGAGCGTAGCGCTGCGGGGGACGAGTTGCCAGATCCGCTTCTGCGCTCGGGCTTCAGCCGCGTCCGTCGCCGTCCTCTTGGCTCGAGGCGCCCTTCGGCGTCCGCGGGGGGCGATCCGCGCGCTTCCCGGCGCCTCCCGTGCCCGTCCCTCACAGGAACACCTGCGCCAGGTCCACGGTAGACCGCTCGCCGATGGCGGCGAAGCTGGCGTCGAGCCAGTCGCCGGCAACCTGGCGGCCGAGGCCGCGCAGGTGCAGCAGGAACGCCAGGTCGGTGGTCAGCTTGCTGGAGGCGCCCAGGTCCTTCAGCGCGTCGGTCTCGATCATGTGCACGTGGAGCTTCTTGTACTCCGCCGGATCGAGCTTGCCGGCGTCGACCAGGCGGGCGACGAAGTGGATGGCGCGCATCTCGCGCATCAAGGTCGAGTTGAAGCTGATCTCGTTGACGCGCTCGATGATCTCGCGCGCCGTCGTCGGCTCCTCGTCGCGCCGCAGCGGGTTGATCTGCACGATCACCACGTCCTGGCAGTCGGACTGGTAGGCGAGCGGGAAGATCGCCGGGTTGCCCATGTAGCCGCCGTCCCAGTAGATCTCGCCGTCGATCCGCACCGCCTTGAACATGAAGGGCAGGCAGGCCGAGGCGAGGAGGGCATCGACCGTCACCTCGGCGCCGGAGAACACCTTGACCTTGCCCGTGCGCACGTTGGTGGCGCCGACATGCAGGCGGATCGGCGAGGAATGGCGCAGCATGTCGAAGTCGATCTGGCGCTCGAGGATCGGGCGCAGCGGGTGCACCCCCGCCGGGTTGAGCTGGTAGGGCGACAGCACGCGGTTGAGCAGGTCGAGGAAGGCGTAGGCCGGCGAGGCGTCGAGCCGGAAGTTGCCGACCAGCTTGTCCCACCAGCTGCGCTGGATGAGGCTGAAGGCGCCGGCCTCGGCGATGGCGCGCCAGAAGGCGTCGAGCGCGGCGATCGCCCCCTGCCGCCCGCCCTGGGCGAAGCCCGCGGCGAGCACCGCGCCGTTCATGGCGCCGGCCGAGGTGCCGCTGATCGAATCGATGTCGAGCCGCGGTTCCTCCAGGAGCCGCTCGCACACCCCCCAGGTGAAGGCGCCGTGCGATCCGCCGCCCTGCAGCGCCAGGTTGACGCGCTTGTGCTTGCCGCGGACGCGGTCGGCGGGGTCGTCGGGCGCCGGGGGAGCGGGCGCCGCTTCCGTCCTCCTGGCCATCAGAAGGACGAACCGTCCTTGCGCGTGAAGCTGTAGGGGACACGGCCGCCGGTCGCCCGCATGTCGATGTCCGGATAGACCGCCGCGTCGCCGGGCAGGCGGTCGCCGACCTCGAGATAGCGGGCGGCGACGGCCGATTTGTTGACGAGGTGGTGGCCATCAGGCGCGCCGGCGGGGAAGCAGGCGCATTGGCCCGGCTCGAGCTGCGTCTCGCCGGCGTCGGTGACGAGCGTGAGCGTGCCCTCCAGCACCCAGACGAACTCGTCCTGCCGCGTGTGCCAGTGGCGGTGCGCCGAGCCCTGGCCGGGCGGCAGCGTCACCAGGTTGACGCCGAAGTTCTGCAGCCCGCCGGCATCGCCCAGCGCCCGCTTCTCGCGCGTCTGGCAGAGCGCGGCATAAGGGGCGGGGTAGCCGGTGCCGATGCGCGCGGGCAGCGCCTGGGGGTCGGCGATGACGACGGCGCGGACAGCGGGGGGGGCGGGCGGTCTGGTGCTCATGCGGGCCGATTGTCCTCTTGGGCTGGTGCGGGCGTCTCGAACCATGCGGCGAGCGACGGGACCCTGCGTCACGCGCAGTCTGTCGCCTGGATGCGGCGCACGCCTGCCGTCTTCATCGCCGCCCAGGCCCGGGCGAGCGAGCCCTAAGCGTCGATGCCGCGGCGGGAGCAGGTCACGGCGAGCCTCCTGGTGCGGCGGGCGACGCCGCCAGCTTACGGCAGGAGGTACCGGCCGCACAGCGTCGTGACGTCGCGGCGAGAAGAAGCCCCGCCCCGACCCCATCGCTGCACGGCGAGGAAAGGGAGGCACGGCGCCTCTTCCCTCTCCCCGTGCGAAGCATGAGGAGGGTCGGGGTGGGGCATCGGGCGACGGTCAGGGATGCGTCGCGCGCCCTTGCGTGGCGCAGCCGGCCCACGGCACAAGGAACGACGCCCCGCGGGAGCCCATGCCAGCGACGCTGCCCCTCTCCGTCCTCGACCAGTCGCCCGCTCTCGCCGGGGTCGCCCCCGACGAGTCGATCCGCGACACGCTGGCGCTCGCGGCGCACTGCGAGGCGCTGGGCTATCGCCGCTTCTGGGTGTCCGAGCACCACAACCATCCGAGCATCCTCGGCACGGCGCCGGAGATCTTGATGGCGGCGATCGCCGCGACGACCAAGCGCATCCGCGTCGGGGCCGCGGGAATCATGCTGCCGCACTACGCAGCCTTCAAGGTTGCCGAGCAGTTCCGCGTACTCGAGGCGCTGGCGCCCGGACGCATCGACATGGGGCTCGGCCGCGCCCCGGGCAGCGACCGGCTGACCGCTTTCGCGCTCAACCCGGACGCCGACGCGGCAGCCGAGCGCTTCCCGGCCCAAGTGCGCGACCTCTTGGCCTGGGTGTCCGGCGCGCCGCTGGCAGAAGGGCATCCCTTCGCCAAGGTGGTCGCGCATCCCCAGGGACCGAGCGTGCCGGAGCCCTGGATCCTCGGCAGCTCCGATTACGGAGCCCAGCTCGCCGCCCATTTCGGCCTGCCCTACTGCTTCGCGCATTTCTTCACCGACGGGCGCGGGGCAGAGGAGGCGATGGCGCTCTACCACCAGAACTATCGCCCGAGCGCGCGCTTCCCCAAGCCGCATGCCGCGCTCTGCGTCTGGGCGCTCGCCGCCGACACGGCGGCGGAGGCGGAGCGCCACTATGCGCCGCGCGCCCTCTGGCGCATCCGGCGCGACCGCAACGAGCTCGGGCCGCTGCCGACGCCTGACGAGGCGCTGGCCTATCCCTACTCTGACGTCGAGCGCGCGGCGATCGCGCGCGGCCGGGCGCGCGCCTATGTCGGC
>JAEULF010000008.1 GCA_016793965.1 Alphaproteobacteria bacterium
TGATCACGACCTGGTCCTTGTCGTTGACCATCTTGCCGCCGAAGGCCCAGACAAGCCAATGGCACCAAGTGTTGGCGTCGCCGACCGCGTTGCCCAGCGCGAGGCCGCCCGGCTTGCCCTTGGCCTTCAAGGCCTGGCACGCCTTCAGCATGCCCGGCAGGTCGCTCGGCCACTTGTCGAAGCCTGCCTCCTTGAGCATGGACTCGCGGTAGCAGATGCGGGCGCCCGCGGCGCCGAGCGGGAGCGCGATCCACTTGCCCCGACGCATGCCGAACTTCTTGCAGACGTCGTACCAGCCGCCGTACTTCTTATCGAGATAGTCGCCGAGGTCGGTCAGGTCGACGAGCTTCTCCGGGTACTGATGCGCGTCGTCGTACCAGCCGTAGACGATGTCCGGCCCCTTGCCGACATTCGCAGCGACCGCCGACTTCGGGCGCAGATCCTCCCAGCCCTCGCTCTCGACCTTCACCTCGACGCCCGTCTGCTGGGTGTACTTCTTGGTGTTCTCGAGCCAGAGGGTCTCATCGCCCTGAACGAACTTGGCGGGCCGCAGCACGCGCAGCTTGGCCCCCTTCTCGATCGCGTAGGTGAGCGTGGGCGCGGCCTGCGCGGCCGCCGGCTCGGCCCCCGTGCTCGCGCCGATGGCCGCGCCGGCGACGGCGCCGGCTCCGATCTTCAGCGCATCGCGCCTCGAGAAGTCACTCATGTGCATTCCTCCCGTTTCTCGTGGAACCGAAGCAGCTGCGGCAGGCCGTTCAGAGGTGAGCGCCCGTCGCCGCGTCGAAGAGATGGATGCGCTCGAAATCCGGGCGCAGATGGACCGTCGACCCCGGCTTCAGGGCGTGGCGCTCGCGGAAGACGGCGATCACGTCCTGGCCCGCGATCTTGGCCGCCACCTGGATCTCGACGCCGGTCGGCTCGGTGACGACGACCTCTGCCGGAACGGCCTGCGAATCGTCAGCTGCCGTCAGCGTGAAGTGCTCCGGCCGCACGCCGTACACGACCGGCTTGCCGTCCGGTACGTCGACATTCGCCGGCAGCGGCAGCCGCAGCCCGCTGCCGAGCAGCACGGCCGGCGCCTGGCCGCTGGCGCGCACCAGCTTGCCGTCGAGGAAGTTCATGGCCGGCGAGCCGATGAAGCCCGCGACGAACTGGTTCTTCGGGTTGTCGTACAAATCGAGCGGCTCGCCGATCTGCTCGACGCGGCCGTCATGCATGACGACGATCCTGTCCGCCATCGTCATGGCCTCGATCTGGTCATGCGTGACGTAGACCGTGGTCGTCTTCAGCCGCTGGTGCAGCTCCTTGATCTCCGTCCGCATCGCGACGCGCAGCTTGGCATCCAAGTTGGAAAGCGGCTCGTCGAACAGGAACACCTGCGGGTCGCGCACGATCGCGCGCCCCATCGCCACGCGCTGGCGCTGCCCTCCGGAGAGCTGGCGGGGATAGCGGTCCAGGAGGTGCTTCAGGTTGAGGATGTCCGCGGCGCGCTCGACTCGCTCCTTGATCACCGCCTGGGCCGCGCCGCGCAGCTTCAGGCTGAAGGCCATGTTGTCGTAGACCTTCATGTGCGGGTAGAGCGCGTAGTTCTGGAACACCATCGCGATGTCGCGCTCTTTTGGCGCGACATCGTTGACGACGCGACCGCCGATCGCGATCTCGCCGCCGCTGATCTGCTCCAGTCCTGCGATCATGCGCAGCAACGTGGACTTGCCGCAGCCCGACGGCCCCACCAGCACCACGAACTCGCCGTCGCCGATCGTGACGTCGACGCCGTGGATCACCTGCGTGGAGCCAAAATTCTTTCGGACGCCGCGAATCTCGACGGTCGCCATGCTTCTCGGCTGCCTTCCCTATCCTTCGGCCGAGGCTTGACCCTCGATCCGACCCGCATCTCCTGCGGAGTTTTCGGTGGCGAGTGTCAACCGTCCAGCGATAGCCTGTCAACGCGAAACGGCGCTGTCGGCCAAGCCCGGAGCCAGCCGCCGGACCGCAAGAATTCCCAAGGGACGCAGGACAATGACCGTAGAGCTGCTGCAGATCGGCCCCCTCATGCCCCGCCTGATGGAAGCTCTGGCGAAGAGCTACCGCGTGCACCGGCTCTGGGAGGCCGCGGACAAGGACAAGTTGCTGCGCGAGATCGGTCCCAGCGTCCGCGCCATCGCGACAGACGGCCACCGGGGGGCCAGCTCCGCCGTCATGGCCGCCTTGCCCAAGCTGGAGATCATCTCCTGCTTCGGCGTCGGCGTGGACGCGGTCGATCTGCCTGCCGCCAAAGCCCGCGGCGTGAAGGTGACCAACACGCCCGACGTGCTCAATGACGACGTCGCCGACCTGGCGCTCGGCCTCATGCTCGCGGTCTACCGAACGCTCCCGCTCGCAGATCGCTTCGTGCGCGAAGGGCGCTGGCTGCAGGGTCCGCTGCCGCTCAACCGGAAGCTCACAGGCCAGCGCCTGGGCATTGTCGGGCTCGGCCGGATCGGCCTCGCGGTGGCGAAGCGCGCCGCCGGCTTCGACATGTCGATCGCCTACCACAACCGCAAGCGCCGCACGGACGTGCCCTTCGCGTTCCACGCCGACGCGGTATCGCTCGCGCGCAACGTCGACGTGCTCTGCCTGACCTGCCCAGGCGGCGCCGAGACGCGCCACCTGGTCAACGCGCAGGTGCTCGACGCCATGGGGCCGCAGGGCGTCCTGATCAACGTCGCGCGCGGCTCCGTCGTGGACGAGCCGGCGTTGGTGAAGGCGCTCGCCGAGAAGCGCATCGCCGCCGCGGGCCTCGATGTCTTCGAGGCGGAGCCGCGGGCGCCGGAGGCGCTCTTCAAGCTCGACAACGTCGTCCTGACGCCGCACATCGCAAGCGGAACGACGCAGACTCGCGCCGCAATGGCCGATTTGGTGACGGAGAACCTACGTCGCCACTTCGCCGGCGAGCCGCTGAAGACGCCGCTGTGGTGAGCGGCCGCGCCCGGGCTCAGCTCGGGAAGTGCCGGTGCAGGTCGGCAACCTGTTCCGGCGTCAGCGGCCGGAATCGGCGATCTCCGAGCAGCAAGTAGATCTTCGCCGTCTCCTCGAGCTCCTCGAGCGCATGCACCGCAGCGTCGAGCGCCTTTCCGGCGATCACCGGGCCATGGTTCGCAAGCAGCACGGCCGCATGCCTGACGGCCAGTTCCTTGACCGCGAGCGCGAGCGATTCATCGCCCGGCCTGTAGTAGGGCACGAGCGGAAGGTCCCCGACCCGCATCACGTGATAGGCCGTGATCGGCGGCAGGACGTTGCGCGCATCGACGCCGTCGATGCAGGACACGGCCACGCTGTGCGTTGAGTGCGTGTGGACGATCGCCCGGGCGTCGGAGCGCACGTCGTAGACGCAACGATGCAGGAAGGACTCTTTCGAGGGCGCGTCGCCTGCGACGAGTCGGCCCGATGCGTCTAGCTTCGAGAGCTTGTCCGGGTCGAGATCGCCCAAGCAGGAATTCGTCGGCGTGACGAGCCACCCCCCATCGGGCAGCCGCACGCTGAGATTGCCCGACGTGCCGTGCACGAGACGCCGGTCATAGAGCCGCTTGGCCCAAAGGCAGACCTGGTCACGGAGCTTGGCCTCGCCGGCACCGACGCTCAAGGCATCTGCTCCAGGGCCTCGGCGAAGAAATCGGGACCGCCGAAGTTTCCCGACTTCAGCGCGAGCGCGAGCGGCGGGTCCACCAGCGCAACGGTGCAGGGAACGCCAGGCGCGATCTCCCGCCCGATGCGCAGCGCCTTGATCCCAAGCGCGCTCACGACGGCTCCCGACGTCTCGCCGCCGGCAACGACGAGGCGGCGAACCCCACGCGCGACCAAGCCGCAGGCGACGGCGGCCAGCGCATGCTCGACCATGGCGCCGGCCTCCATGCGGCCAAGCTTTCTCTGGACGGCGGCGACCGCCTCCGGCGTATCGGTCGAGGCGACGACGACAGGGCCGTTGGCGAGCTTCGGCAGCGCCCAGGCGAGGATCTCGTCGGCAACGGGCTTGCCCTCAGCCAGCGCAATGGGGTCGAGGCGGAGCACAGGCCAGCGCTTCGCCGCTTCTGCCACCTGGCGCTGCGTCGCCGCCGAGCAGCTTCCGGCGAGGATCGCAGCCGGACCGGCGATCGCGGGAAGAGCCGCGGCCCGGCCCTGGGCCTGGCGCCCGAAGTTCCCGGGCAGCCCCATCGCGACGCCGGAGCCACCTGTCACCAGCTTGAGCCCCTTGCAGGCCTGGCCGATATCCACCAGGTGCTTGTCGCTCATCGCGTCGACGACGGCAATGCGCTTGCCCTCCGCCTGCAATCGCTCGAATGCAGCCTCTATGGCCGCCGGCCCCTGCTCCACCGCGGGGAAAGCGACGAGTCCCACCGCCATCTTCGTCTGGCGCTGCAGGACGCGGACAAGGTTGGGATCGGTCATCGGCGTCAGCGGATGGGCGCGCATCGACGATTCGGACAGCAGAGCTTCGCCGACGAAATGGTGCCCGAGATAGACCGTCCGGCCGGCCCCTGGGAACGAAGGGCAGGCGATCGTGAACGGGGCATCGAGCGCGGCCAGCATCGCCTCTGCGACCGGGCCGATATTGCCTTCGTCCGTGGAATCGAAGGTCGAGCAGTACTTGAAGACGAACTGCTGCGCTCCGGCGCGCTTCAGCCAATCGAGCGCGGCCAAGCTGTCCGCAACGGCCTCGCGGACCGGTGCCGTGCGCGACTTGAGCGCCACGACGACAGCCTCGGCATCCGCGACCGCGACTGTTCTATCGGGCACGCCGATCAGCTGGACCGTCGGCATTCCGGCCTTGACCAGCGTGTTGGCGAGATCGGTCGCGCCGGTCGAGTCGTCCGCAACCGCGCCGATCAGCACTGTCATATGACAGCCTCTCCGTCGGTGCTCGCTAAGCCGCCCGAGACCGCTCGATGTCGTCCTCGACGAAGCTGCGCACGATCGTCTCGTAGCTCTCGTCCGCCGCAAAGCCGAGCTCGGCGGCACGTTTCGGCTCGACCCGATAGGCCCAACCCGCGACGATCCGTGCGATGCGCTCGTCCTTCTGGAACGCGACACGAGCGGCAACCTCCGGCCCGCCGACCTTCTTGAGCGTGTCCATCATGGTGCGGACGCTGACGGTCATGCCGGGCAGCAGCACGCTCCGATTCGGCCCAAAGGCCGCAGCCGGCAGGTCATGGGCATGCAGGAACGACTTGACCACGGCGCGCGGGCTGCCGACCCACATGGAGACGCTGTCGTCCACCGGGCAGACCGCCTGATGGCCCTGCAACGGCTCGCGGATGATCGAGGACGCCCAGGTGGACGCTGCCTTGTTCGGCTTGCCCGGACGCACGACGACTGTCGGCAAGCGCAGCGAGCAGCCATCGACGAAGCCCTTGCGGCTCCAGTCGTTGACCATCATCTCGCCCATCGCCTTCTGGGACCCATAGGAGGTCTGCGGATTGAGCGAGGTGGCATCCGTGATGACCGGCGGCATGTCCCCGCCGTAGACGGCAACGGAGCTGGCGAACACG
>JAEULF010000021.1 GCA_016793965.1 Alphaproteobacteria bacterium
GACCCGATCGAGGACATCGCGGCCGTCGCCGCTGCGCGCGGCCTGTGGATGCACGTCGATTCCTGCGTCGGCGGCTTCACGCTGCCCTTCATCCGCAAGCTCGGGCGCGAGGTGCCGCCCTTCGACCTGTCGGTCCCCAGCGTCGATTCCATGTCGGCCGACCTGCACAAGTACGGCTTTGCCGCCAAGGGCGCCTCCGTCGTGCTGTTCCGCGACGAGGCGCGCAAGGCGCTCACCCGCTTCACCTTCGACGACTGGCCGACCGGCAGCTACGCGACCGAGGTGTTCAACGGCACGCGCACCGGCGGCGCCATCTCCGCCGCCTGGGCGGTGCTGCACCATCTGGGCGAGGACGGCTACCTGAAGCTGACCGGGCGCATGCTGGCCGCCTTCGACCGCATCAAGGCTGCCGTCGATGAGATTCCGAGCCTCGGCATCTTCGGGCGGCCGCATGCCGCGGTGCTGCCGGTGGTCGGCCGCGGCATCGACGTCTTCGCCGTCGCCGAGGCGATGGAGGCGCGCGGCTGGACGGTCAGCCGGTGCAAGGAGCCGCCGATCATCCATTTGCTGCTGAACCCGCTGCACGCCGACATCGCCGACCGCTACGTCGACGACCTGCGCGCTGCCGCGGCCGACGTGGCGGCGAAGAGCGGTGCGGCGCGCTCGCGCGAGGTCAGCTACGCCGGTTGAGGCGGGGCGGGGCAAGTCCGCTCACGCCGCCGCTGCGCCGGCGATCGTCGCGAGAGCCTGCAGCGCGACGTCGTCCGGAACGACGCCGGCCTGGGCGACCACGCGGATGAGCGCCTGCTGGATCAACGCCTCGTCGCGTGCCGGCAGCGGCTCGCGCGCGTCCGGGACCAGGGACGCGAGGACGTTCATCTCGATCGCCTCGGCGGCCAGCTCGACGCGCTGGATCGCCTTGCGGAAGGGCTCGGACAAGGCCTCGGGCACGCCAACGATGCCGCCCTTGAGCTGGCGCCGGAGCGTGCGCAGCGGGCGGACGGCCGTGCCCTGCCAGTGCATGGTCGCGGCCCGTGCTCGCGCCACCATCTCGGCCGTCGGCGACGCGCCCTGCCAGCGGGCGGCGAAAGCGGCGAACAGCAGCAGGACGACGTCGATCCCGAGCGTATCCTGCAGCGCGATGCAGGCTTCCTCCACCGCCGGCCGGCGATAGGTGGCGATGCAGTACCGCCACAATGCCGCCGCCGCTGGGCTGGCACCGGGGCTGTCCTCGGCCTCGCTCATCGGACGCCGCCTCCCCCTGGCCCGCGTGCCGGCCCGACGCAGTTCCGCCGGCCGATGAATTGTCGTATGTAGGCGCTGGACGGAGGATGCGTCCCGCTCCCAATGGCTCGCCCGATTGGCATGAACAACATCCCCGACGACCCCGTCCAGCTCCGGGCTCTCCTCAACCAGCTCCGCGAGGAGCATCGCGACCTCGACTTGGTGATCGAGACGCTGCAGGAGCAGGCCGTGGCAGACCAGCTGCAGCTCACGCGGCTCAAGCGCAAGAAGCTCCGCCTCAAGGACCAGATCGCCTTTCTCGAGGACAAGCTGATCCCCGACATCATCGCCTGAAACCCCTGGGACGGACAGAGGCCGACGTGGGCAAGACCGCCGCGACAGACAAGCCATCCCCGAAGCCGCCGTCAGGCGGGGCCTTGGTCGCCATCGCGATGGGCAGCCAATCCGATTGGGAGACCATGCGACACGCCGCGGAGACGCTCTCGGCGCTGGGCGTGGCGCATGAATGCCGCATCGTGTCGGCGCACCGTACGCCGAAGCGCCTGGTCGAATTCGCCGAAGGGGCCAAGGCGCGCGGCATCAGGGTGGTGATCGCCGGCGCCGGCGGCGCTGCCCACCTGCCCGGCATGATCGCGTCCATGACCACGCTGCCCGTGCTCGGCGTGCCGGTCGAGAGCCACGCGCTGAAGGGGATGGACAGCCTGCTCTCGATCGTCCAGATGCCGGGCGGCGTTCCCGTCGGCACGCTCGCCATCGGCAAGGCCGGCGCGATCAACGCTGCGCTGCTCGCCGCATCGATCCTGGCGCTCGCCGACCAGGCGATCGACGACGCCCTGGCGGCGTGGCGCCGGCGCCAGACGGACGCCGTCGCCGAGCGGCCGGACGCTGCGCCGCATGCCTGAGACGCCGATGCCTCAGGCCCTGGCGCCGGGCTCGACGATCGGGATCCTGGGCGGCGGCCAGCTCGGGCGCATGACGGCGCTTGCCGCGGCCAACCTCGGCTACCGCTGCCACGTGCTGACGCCGGAGCGCGACAGCCCGGCGGCCCAGGTCGCTGCCGCCGCGACCGTCGCCGACTACCGCGACGAGGCGGCGCTCGACCGGTTCGCCGCTTCCTGCCAGGTCGTCACCTTCGAGTTCGAGAACGTGCCGTTCGAGGCGGCCGCGCGCCTGGCGTCGCGGGTGCCCGTGCGACCGCGTCCGGAGATCCTGCGCGTCACCCAGGACCGCGTCGCCGAGAAGTCCTTCGTCAACGGCTGCGGCATCGCCACGACGCAATGGGCGGCGGTGCGCGGACCCGGCGAGATCGCCGCGGCGGTTCAGCGCATCGGCCTGCCCGCGGTGCTCAAGACCGCGCGCATGGGCTATGACGGCAAGGGCCAGATCGGCCTGAAGGCGCGATCGGCGGTCGACGGCGACGCGCTCTGGACGGCGCTCTGGGGCAACGCGCCGCGCGATGCCGGGTCGCGCGAGGCGCCGGTCGCCATCCTGGAGGCCTACGTCAACTTCGCCTGCGAGGTCTCGGTCATCGTGGCGCGCGGGCTCGACGGGCGGATGCAGGCGTTCCCGCCGGCGGAGAACGTCCACCGCGACCACATCCTCTGGACCTCCACGGTGCCGGCGCGCGTCTCGCCGCTCGTGCTCGCCCAGGCCGAGCGCGCCGCCAGGACCATTGCCGAGCGCCTCGATCTCGTCGGGTTGATCGCTGTCGAGATGTTCGTGGGGCATGACGGGCGCGTGCTCGTCAACGAGCTGGCGCCGCGGCCGCACAACTCCGGCCATTGGACCATGGACGCCTGCCGCACCAGCCAGTTCGAGCAGCTCGTGCGCGCGATCTGCGGCCTGCCGCTGGGGTCCGTCGAGCGCCATTCCGACGTCGTGATGACCAACCTCATCGGCGCCGAGGTGGATACCTGGCGGGCGGTCCTCGCCGAGCCGGACGCGAAGCTCCACGTCTACGGCAAGGCCGAGGCGCGCCCGGGCCGCAAGATGGGCCACGTCAACCGCCTCGTGCCACGGGAGAGCTACGCCAAGAGCAAGCTGGGCGACGTCGATCCTGCCATGTGAGCTTGCAGCTCCGCTTCGAGCGTGCGCGGAGGCGACGTCCCGCTCTGTCCAGGGCGCTGTGCTGCTATAGGATCGCCGGAATTCGACAAGCGAGGCCGCGCTCATGGCAGGCGCCATCTACCCAGACCTCGAAGGCAGCGTCGTGCTCGTGACGGGCGGAGGGTCGGGCATCGGCGCGGGGATCGTGCGCCAGTTCTGCCGCCAGAAGGCGCGCGTCGGGTTCGTCGACATCGCGCAGGCGCCGTCGCGCGCTCTGGCGGCGGAGATGGCGGCGAGCGGCGCCACGGCCTGCTTCGAGCCATGCGACCTGACCGACGTGGCTGCTCTGCAGGGAGCCGTCGCGCGCTTGCGCGCGGCCCTCGGGCCGATCAGGGTCCTCGTGAACAACGCGGCCAATGACGACCGGCATGCGACCGAGACCGTGACATCCGCATATTGGGACGACCGGATGGCGGTCAACCTGAAGCACCAGTTCTTCGCGGCGCAGGCGGTCCTGCCCGACATGCAGGCTGCGGGCGGCGGGGCGATCGTCAACCTCGGCTCGGTCTCCTGGATGCTCGGCATGGGCGGCATGCCGGTCTACACCGCGGCCAAGTCGGCGGTGCTCGGGCTGACGCGGGCCCTGGCGCGGGACTTCGGGCCCTACAACGTCCGCGTCAACGCCGTGGCGCCGGGCTGGATCATGACCGAGCGCCAGGTCGAGAAGTGGCTGACCCCAGAGGGCGAGGCGACGCTGATGAAGGAGCAATGCCTGAAGCGCAAGCTGGTGCCGGACGACGTCGCGCGCGTCGTCGTCTTCCTCGCTTCCGACGAGGCGTCGGCCTGCACCAACCAGCACTACGTCGTCGACGGCGGCTGGGCATGAGCGTCTCCGGACGGTCCGCTTTCGGCGCGCTGGCCGACGGGACGCCGGTCGAGCGCATCGTCATCGCCGGCGAGGGCTTGTCCTGCGCCGTCATCACCTACGGAGCGGCGATCCAGGACCTGCTGGTCGATGGGCCGGCCGGGCCGTCGCGTGTCGTTCTGGGCCTGGCGCGGCTCGAGGAATATGTCCGGCACTCCTCGCACATGGGGGCCGTTGCCGGCCGGTTCGCCAACCGCATCAAGGGTGGGCGCTTCGCGCTCGACGGCATCGCCTACCAGCTCGCCTGCAACGAGCGCGGGCGGACGCATCTGCATGGCGGCCCGACCGGGTTCGGCAAGCGCGCCTGGACGGTCGCAACCGCGTCGGGCCGGTCTGTCGAGCTCGCTCTGGTCTCGCCGGGGGGCGACGAGGGATATCCTGGGCGGCTCGAAGTGCGCTGCTGCTACCGCATCGCCGGCCCCGGTCGGCTCGCGATAGAGCTGACGGCGGCGACGGACGCTCCGACCATCGTCAACCTGGCGACGCACAGCTACTTCAACCTCGACGGGGTTCCGGACGCGCGCGACCACTGCCTGGAGATCCCCGCCGACGCCTACCTGCCCCTCGACGGCGACCTGATCCCCTCGGGCGAGATTCGGTCCGTCGCGGGCACGCCGCTCGATTTCCGCCGCAAGCGCCCGATCGGCCGCGCCATTGCCCACGACGTCACCTTCGCCGTCGCGCGGGCGCCGGTCGCGGCGCCGCGACGGGTCGCGCGCCTGGAGGGACCGCGCAGCGGCATCGGCCTGGAAGTCTGGACCACGGAGCCAGGCTTGCAGCTGTTCGACGCGGCGACGATCGACAAGCCGGTCGCCGACCTGGACGGTCGCCGCGTCGCGCCGTACTGCGGCATCTGCCTGGAGCCGCAGCGATTTCCCGATTCGCCGAACCAGCCCGGCTTCACCGATGTCGTGCTGCGGCCGGGCGCTTCCTATCGTCAGGTGACGGAGTACCGCTTCGACCGGAACGGTGCCGCGTGAGCGCGGCCGCCGGCGCCAGCTCCGGCGCGGACTGGGAGGTCTGGCATGCCGGGTCGGACATGCTCGGCGAGGGGCCGATCGCGCATCCCGAGCGCGCCAGCGTGCTGTGGTTGGACATCCTCGGCATGACGCTCAGCGAGCGCGGCTATGGGGACGGGCAGGCGCGGACGCACGCGCTCGGCGTCATGGCCTCCGCGGCGGCGCTCGTGGACCGACGGCGCGTGCTGCTGGCGACCGAGGTCGACCTGCGCCTGTTCGATCTCGATACGGGCGCTGTCGAGACGGTGATGCCGTTCCTGGCCGGCCGCCCCGATCTGCGCTCGAACGACGCGCGCGTCCACCCCAGCGGCGCCTTCTGGATCGGCGCCATGGGCAAGCGCGCGGAGCCCGAGGCCGGCGCGATCTGGCGCTACCACTGCGGCGCGCTCGAGCTGCTCTACGAGCGCATCTCGATTCCCAACTCCATCGCCTTCGCGGCGGACGGGCGCACGGCCTATTTCGCCGACAGCGCGCGGCGCACGATCTGGCGCGTCGACACGGACCCGGCGACCGGGCGGCCGAGCGGCGATCCGTCCCCATTCAAGGTCTTCGCGCCCGGCGAGGGCGTCCCCGACGGCTCCGTGGTCGATGCCGACGGCAATCTCTGGAACGCGCGCTGGGGCGGCTGGTCGGTCGATGCCTGGCGACCGGACGGCAGGCGCCTCGACCGCTGCGCCCTCCCCGTGTCGCAACCGAGCTGCCCGGTCTTCTTCGGGAAGGACCTGGACGGGCTGCTCGTGACGACGGCGCGCGAGCGCATGAGCGCCGCGGCGATCGCTGCCGAGCCGCTATCGGGATCGGTGCTGATGCTGCGGCGGGCCGTGCGCGGCGTCGCCGAGCCGCGCGTGCGGATGGCCTGAGATACAGATCCGGTGCCCGGCGGCGGCACGGCGATTCAGGTTCTCCGCCGGCCCCGGTCGGCCCACCATGCTCGACGCTTCGGCAGCAGTGGAGATCTCATGGCCGCCTCGTCGCCTGCGCCGCGCACCGTCGTCTTCGACATCGGCAACGTGCTCATCAGCTGGGATCCTCGGAATCTCTACCGCAAGCTGTTCGCCGACGACGAAGCCCGGATGGAGTGGTTCCTCGCCCATGTCTGCACCTCGGACTGGAACCTGGAGCAGGACCGCGGCCGCAGCTTCGAGGAGGCCGTCGCGTTGCTCTCGCGGCAGCACCCGGACCTGGCGCCGCTGATCAGCGCCTTCCACGAGCGCTGGCAAGAGATGGTGCCAGGGGCGATCGACGGCTCCGTCGAGATCCTGGAGGCGATCCTGCGCATAGGGCGGCCGACCTACGCGATCACCAACTTCAACCAGGACAAGTTCCGCGAGACGCGAGCACGCTTTCCCATCCTCGACCGCTTCACGGGAATCGTCGTGTCGGGCGACGAGCGCGTGATCAAGCCCGAGCCGGCGATATACCGCCTGCTGCTCGACCGCTACGGCCTCGCGGCCGCCGATTGCGTCTTCATCGACGACAGCCCGAAGAACGTCGCGGGGGCGCGCGCCGTCGGCATGCGCGCGCTGCACTTCGAATCGCCGGCGCGGCTTGCTGCCGACTTGCGCCGCCTCGGCCTGCCGATTTGACGCCCGGCGTCGGGACCGGGGATCCGGATCCTTGGGATTTGCAGGGTGGTCGACGAACGCCGGCTGTCGGCCGTGCCGCGGGCGGACCTATGGCAGGCTCCCGGCATCGGCTCTTCGATTTGGATCGAGTCGGATCACATTTCGTTAAAATGTCTGCAATCTCGGGGATTTCACGCAATTTGATTGAGTGTCATTGCCAGAAGAATCGCATTTTGGTAGTGTCGTTGCGGGGAGGTTCCCGCATAGAGGGTTCTCCAATGAGACGCTTCGATCCAGCTGCTGCGGCGCTCCAAGACGGTGCATCCTTGGAGGAGCTCGTCCGCGCCTGGCGCTTGCTGCTGCGCGCGACCGGCGAGCCCGGCGTCGTCCAGCAGGCGTCGGCGGCAGGAGAGGTTGCCTGGGTGATGCTGCGCGAGGCAGGCATCGACCCGGCAGGATTCATGCGCGGACTCGATGACTTGAGGACGGGCAGGCTTTCGCACTGACGCCCGCTACCTCCCGTCGCCTTCAGAGCGAGACATAGAACAGGTGCTTCCCGTCGGCGAGCCGGCTGCTCCTCGTCTCGACGTCGTGCTTTGTGGGGTCACGCACCTCCACCAGGAAATCTCCCGCAGCCGAGAGCACCTTGAAGAGCGCCTGTTGCGCGGCGACCGACGCGGGAGCCTTGGCCAGGAGGAACGTCCCCCTGGCGCCCAGCGCGAGGAACGCCTGCCCGCTCTCGCGCAGGAAGTCGTGCACGGCCGGTATCACGCCGAACTTCATCCTGTCGTACATGCCGCCGTTGACGTAGTCGTCTCCGAGGAACAGGCCGTCCGGCTTGAGCTTCGGCGCATAGAGCCGCAGATCGGCGACCACGTGCTCGTAGAGGTGCGAGCCATCGACGTAGACCCAGTCGAAGTACCCGTCCGGGAACTGGCCGGCGATCGCCTGGGAGTAGGCGCGATGGACGAAGACCTGCCCGGCGGCGACAGGACCGGCGAAGCGGTCGAGCACGGCGCGATAGCGCACTTCCTGCGCGTCGTTGGGCAGGTTGTTCGGGTCGAGGCCGCCGTCATCGACCGCCTGCTTCTCCCATGGATCGATCAGGTGCAGCCGCGCCGGCCGGCAGATCTGCAGGATCTGCGCGGACAAGTCGCCCGCCGCGACGCCGATCTCCGCGACGACGCCGCCGCGCGGCATGGCCGCGATCATGGCCAGAGGATCGAGGTTGACGAGGAACATCGGGCGTTCCCTCCGCGCGCGCGATCCGGCGCCTAGGGATCTGTCTTGTCGAAGATCAGGATGTCGTCGAGCGCGTCGTGCTGCGACGCGACGAACTCCTGCGCGCGCTGCTGGTCGAGCACGTGCAGCATGGTCTCGTCGGGAAGCTGCATGTGCTCGAGCACGCGGCCGGCGAGCTGCAGGCTCGCCTCGACCGTCTCCTGGACCACCTCCGTGGCGCCGAGGCGCTTCAAGCGCTGCGCGTGCTCGGTGTCGCGTGCGCGCGCGAAGATCGGGAGCTGCGGCCAGAGCTCGCGCACCTCGTGCACCGAGTGCTCGACGGCGAGCGGGTCGTCCATGGTGAGCACGAGGCCGATCGCGCGGTCCGCATGGATCCGCTCCATGATGTCGGACCGGCTGGCGTCGCCGTAGTACACCGGCAGCTTCTCCGCGCGCGCGCGCGCCACAGATTCGGCGTGCAGGTCGAGGGCGACGAACTTGATGTTCTGGCCCTGGAACACGCGCGCGACGGTGCGCCCGACCCGGCCGAAGCCGGCGATGATGATGTGGTCCTTCAGCTCGTCGTCGGCAGCGCCGTGCGCCTGCGCCGTCTCCTGCGTCGCCTTGTCCTCTAGCGACTGCGCGAGCTTGCGCGCGAAGCCGCTGAGGGTCGGCGTCAGGAGCATGCTCAAGCTCACGATGATGAGGAGGAGCTGACCTTCCTTCGCCGGGAGAACCTCGAACGTGATGCCCAGGCCGATGACGACGAAGGCGAACTCGCTGACCTGCGACAGCAGGACACCGCACTCCATCGCCGCGTGCCGCGGCAGGCCGAAGGGCCGGCAGAGCGCGCCGGTCACCGCGGCCTTGAGCGCCATGACGACGATGACCGCTACGATCAAGGTGATCGCGTTGTCGAAGATCGCGGCGACGTCGATGCCCATGCCCACCGACATGAAGAACAGCCCGAGGAAAAGGCCCTTGAACGGCTCGATGTCGACCTCGATCTGGTGCCGGTACTCCGTCTCGGCCAGCAGCAGCCCGGCCATGAACGCGCCGAGCGCCATCGAGAGCCCGGCGGCGGCGGAAAGCGACGCGAGGCCGAGGATCGTCAGCAGCGTCACCGCCATGAACAGCTCGGGGCTGCGGAACTGGCTGACGAACTTGAACGCCGGCCGGACGAGGAAGCGGCCGATCAGGATGATCACGACGATGGCCGCGACCGCCTGGCCGAGCGACTTCAGCAGCAGCATCCCCGTGCTGGCGCCGGACTTGTCGCCCATGACGGTGACGAGGAGCAGGATCGGCACGACCGCCAGGTCCTGCAGCAGCAGGATCGAGAAGCTGGCGCGGCCG
>JAEULF010000082.1 GCA_016793965.1 Alphaproteobacteria bacterium
CCGGCGATCGGTCGGTCGAAGAACGCGAGCACGTTGCCGTCCGCCTTGATCATCGAGGTGACGAAATGCTGCTCGAGCAGGGTTCCCAGGACCATGCCGAGGATCGCGGGCGCGACCGGGAACCCGTTCTCCTCCATCAGCCAGCCGGCCACGCCGAAGATCAGCAGCATGACGATGCCGAACGGCGAGTTGTTGATCGCGAACGACCCGACGATGCAGAAGAGCAGGATGCCCGGCATGAGGATGCGGCGCGGCAGCAGCAGGATCTGCTTGAAGCCGCGGATCGCCGCGAGGCCGAAGGGCAGCATCAGCAGGTTCGCCAGGATGAACAGGATGAAGACGGCGTAGACGCTGGCCGCGTTGTCGCTGAACAGGCTCGGCCCCGGGTTGAGCCCCTTCAGGTACAGCACGCCGATGACGATCGCGGTGATCGAGTCGCCGGGGATGCCGAACACCATGGCCGGGATCCAGGCGCCGGCGAGCGCGCTGTTGTTCGACGCGCCGGCCTCGACGATGCCCTCGAGGTGGCCGGTGCCGAACTTCTCCGGCTCCTTGGAGAAGCGCTTGCTCATGGCGTAGCTCATCCACGCCGCGATGTCGGCGCCGGCGCCCGGCAGCGCGCCGATCGCCGTGCCGAGCGTGCTGCCGCGCAGCGTCTGCCAGCGGTACTTCCAGAGCAGCCCGCCCATGCCGCGCAGCACGTTGCCGATCTTCTGCTGCGCCGTCTCCAGCGGCCGGTCGACCGTCAGGACGGAGCGCATGACCTCGGACACCGCGAACATGCCGATCATGATCGGGATCAGCTCGAGCCCGCCGGTGAGCTCCGGCAGGCCGAAGGTGAAGCGCGGGAAGCCGGCCGGATTGTCGAGGCCGGCGCTCGACACGAGCAGCCCGATCAGCAGCGACGCGATGCCCTTGACGCGGTCGCCGACGGAGATGAACACGGCGCAGCCCAGCCCGATCAGCGTCAGCCAGAAATACTCGAACGAGCTGAAACGCAGCGCGATCTCGGCCAGCGCCGGCGCGGCCACGACCAGGACGAGCGTGCCGAACAGCCCGCCGACCACGGAGAAGACCAGGCCCGAGCCGAGCGCCAGCTCGCCCAGGCCCCGCTTCGTCATGGCGTAGGCCTCGTCCGTGTAAGCGGCCGAGGCGGGCGTGCCGGGGATGCGCAGCAGGCAGCTCGGGATGTCGCCGGCGAAGATCGCCATGGCCGTCGCCGTCACCATGGTGGCGATCGCCGGGATCGGCGGCATGAAGAAGGTGACGGGCACGAGCAGCGCCGTCGCCATGGTCGCCGTGAGGCCCGGGACCGCGCCGACGAACAGGCCGAACAGCGCCGAGCCGACCACGGCCCACAGCACCTGCATGTCGAGGACGAGGGCGAGGGCCTTGAGGAGCGTCTCCGTCATGGCCCGAACACCACGTGCTGCATGACGCCCCAGGGCAGCGGCACGCGCAGGAGCTTGTAGAACGCGAAATGCAGCGCCAGCGGCAGGACGATCGCCGCGATCGCGGCGATCGGCAGGCGCGTGCCGAAGAGCAGCATCCAGCCGAGCATGATGGCCCCGGCCGTCAGGTGGAAGCCGAGCCAGCCGGAGAGCAGGATGTAGAGCAGGATCCCGGCTGGGACGGAGACGAGGCGGACGATGCTGCGCGGCTCGCGCAGCAACGGTCCGACGGAGAGCGCGGCGACCTCGCCGCTGCCGAGCTGGCGCCAGCCGCGCAGGACGAGGAGCGCGCCGCAGGCGACCAGCCCGACGGCGACGACGCCGGGGAACAGCGCGGCGCCGAAGCGCTGCCCTGGAATCGCCGGGAAGCTCTGGACCTGCCAGAGGACCGCCGTTCCGAGCAATGCGAGGAGGGCCCCGATCAGGGCGTCATTGAGCTTCATCGCGGCGGCGCGCGTGCGGACGGACGTCCCGGACCCTGTCCGGGACGTCCTGTCAGGCGCTCACTTCACGATGCCGACCGCCTTCATGACGGCGCCGAGGTCGTCGCTCGACTTCACCATGAACTTGGCGAAGTCGTCCGGCGCCGCCCAGACGACGCCGAAGCCGCGCTGCGCCATGAAGTCCTTGTACTCCTTGCTGTCATAGGCGGCCTTCACCGCCGCCGTCAGCTTGTCCGCGATGTCCTTGGGGAGCCCCTTCGGCGCGACGATGCCGCGCCAGGCGGCGACGGCCCAGTCGCTGCCGAGCGCCGCCTTGAGCGTCGGCATGTTCGGGAAGATCGGGTCGGGCTTCGGGTCCATGATGGCGAGGCCGCGCACCTTGCCCGCGTCGATCAAGCTGCGCGCCTCCGGGATCGAGCACGGCACGATGTCGACGCCGCCGGCGACGAGGTCCTGCAGGCCCGGCGCCGCGCCGTTGCTCGGCACCCATGGCACGCTCGCCGGGTCGATCTTCAGGTCCTTGAGCATGCCGGCGATGGCGAGGTGCCAGATGCCGCCCTGGCCGGTGCCGCTCGCCTTGAACTTGCCGGCGGGCGCGGCCTTGATGGCGTCGATCAGCTCCTTCGCCGTCTTGTAGGGAGAATCGCTGCGCACGTGCAGGCCGGCCGGGTCGGCATTGACCAGCGCGATCGGCGTGTAGTCGGTGCTCTTGAGCGTGGTCAGGCCCTGCCAGTGCATCATGCCGATCTCGACCGTCGCCATGCC
>JAEULF010000089.1 GCA_016793965.1 Alphaproteobacteria bacterium
AAGCCGCCGACGGCGACGGCAGCGGTTCCGGCTGCGCCCTTCAGGACGACGCGGCGGGAGATCGAGCTCCTGGTCATGCATTTCCTCCATGGGTGGTGGACGGGGCCGTTGTCGCGCACGGCCTTCGCCGCGCTCCGGCCCCGCCCTGCGGGCCGACCGGTCGCGCGTCGTCTCGGCGATCACTGTGGCGCGCGGCGCGCGGGATGTCCAGGCAACCGGCGCCGCGGGAAGGGCGCGCGCGTTGCCCGCCGGCGACTCCCTTCAAGCTAACGTGATCGAGCGCCGCCCGCGGCTTCGCTAGGCTGGCGCCAGGCAGGCGCCGCCGCGCGGCGTGCCAAGCAAGCGAGGGGGGCGAGGCACATGAGCAAGGCTGACCGGCAGGCGCTTGGGCTCGATCGGCGCGGGTTCATCGTGGGCGCCGCCGCCGCGGGCGGCGGCCTCATGGTCGGGATGCAGCTGCCAGCAGGGCGCGCCGCCGCCGCGGCGGTCCCGTCAGGGACCGAGGTCAACGCCTGGGTGGTGGTCAAGCCGAACGACCAGGTGGTGATCCGCATCGCCCGCTCGGAGATGGGGCAGGGGACGCTGACCGGTCTGGCGCAGCTCGTCGTCGAGGAACTGGAGTGCGACTGGGCCAAGGTGCGCACGGAGTACCCGACTCCCGGCCAGAACCTCGCGCGCAAGCGCGTCTGGGGCGAGATGTCGACCGGCGGCAGCCGCGGCATCCGCAACTCGCACGACTATGTCCGCCGGGGCGGTGCTGCTGCGCGCATGATGCTGCTGCAGGCCGCGGCCGATTCCTGGAAGGTGCCGGTCGGCGAGCTGACGGTGGCGAAGGGCGTGATCTCGCACGCCGCGACGAAGCGCACGACGAGCTACGGCAAGGTGGCCAATGCGGCGGCCAAGCTGCCGGCGCCCGATCCCAAGAGCATCGCGCTCCGGGACCCGAAGAGCTGGACCATCGCCGGCAAGCCGATGAAGCGGCTGGACACGGCGGAGAAGCTCGACGGCCGCAAGGTCTACGCCATCGACGTCAAGCTGCCGGGCATGCTCTGCGCGGCGATCAAGGACTGCCCGGTGTTCGGCGGCGATCTCGTCTCCTTCGACGCGGCCAAGGTCATGGGCATGCCGGGCGTCAAGCACGTGCTGCGCGTCAGCAAGTCCGCCGTCGCGGTCGTCGCCGACACCTGGTGGCGTGCGAAGACGGCGCTCGACGCGCTGCCCATCGTCTGGAACGAGGGCGAGAACGCCCAGCAGTCGAGCGCCACGATCGACGCGCGCGTGACGGAGGGGCTGACGGCGGCCGAGGCGCATGCCGGCACGGCGATCGGCGACGTGCCGGCGGCGCTGGCCGGCGCTGCGAAGAAGATCGAGGCCGTCTACGGCACGCCTTTCCTCGCGCACGCCACGATGGAGCCGATGAACTGCACGGCGCGCTGGACGCCGGACAAGGTCGAGGTCTGGGTGGCGACGCAGAACGGCGAGGCCTCGCTCGCCGCGGCGACCGACGCGGCGGGCCTGCCGCTCGAGAAGGGCGAGGTCTACAAGCACGATCTCGGCGGCGGCTTCGGCCGGCGCGGCGGCACGCAGGACTACGTCCGCCAGGCCGTCGCCATCGCCAAGCAGGTCCCCGGCGTCCCGATCAAGCTGATCTGGAGCCGCGAGGAGGACATGGCGCACGACTTCTACCGGCCGATCTCGCAGGCGCGCATGCAGGCGGGCCTCGACGCCGCGGGCAATCTCGTGGCGCTGCACCTGCGCGTCTCCGGCCAGTCGATCAACGCCTACCTGAACCCGGCGGCCGCCAACCAGGGCAAGGACGACCGCCAGCTCCAGGGCTTCTACCAGGCGCCGGGCGACGCGCAGATCGGCTACACGGTGCCGAACCTGCTGGTCGAGTACGCCATGCGCAACAGCCACGTGCCCGTGGGACCCTGGCGCGGCGTCAACACCAACCAGAACGGCGTCTATCTCGAGTGCTTCATCGAGGAGTGCGCGCGCGCGGCCGGCAAGGACAGCCTGGCGTTCCGCCAGGCGCTGATGGGAAAGCACCCGAAGCACCTCGGCGTGCTCAACGCGGCGGCGGAGAAGGCCGGCTGGGGCAAGCCTCTGCCGTCGGGCGTGCATCGCGGCATCGCGCAGTTCATGGGCTACGGCAGCTACTCCGCCGCCGTCGCCGAGGTCTCGGTCGATGGCCGCGGCAAGCTCAAGGTGCACCGCCTGGTGCTGGCGCTGAACTGCGGCCACGCCGTCAATCCCGACCAGATCGCGGCCCAGGTCGAGGGCTCGGTCGCCTACGGCCTGTCGGCGACCTTGTACGGCGAGATGACGGTCAAGGACGGCCGCATCGTCGAGCAGAACTTCGACGCGTACGAGATGCTGAAGATCGCGCAGATGCCGAAGGTCGAGACGGTGATCGTGCCGACCTACGACTTCTGGGGCGGCGTCGGCGAGCCGACGATCTGCGTCGTGGCGCCGGCGGTGCTGAACGCGACCATGGCCGCGACGGGCAAGCCGGTGCGCACGCTGCCGCTGCGCAAGCACGGCATGGCGTAGGGGGCGGGCTAGGCCCGGAGCTCGTCCACCCGGAGCTCGTCGGCGCGGAGCTTGGCATCGAGCTGGCGCAGCGCCGCCTGGAGCGTCGCGACGTCGAGGGCGCGCGGCTCGACGTCGAGGCGCGCGCACAGCGCCGCTGCGGCCCCCGCCGCCTGTCCCGTCACCATGCAGGCCGGCTGGTTGCGCGTGTAGCCGTCCGCCGCATGGTTGGACGAGATCGCGCGGCCGGCGACGATGAGACCGTCGATCCGTTGCGGAATGAGGCAGCGGTAGGGGATCTCGTACGTGAAGAGGTCTGCGACCCACTCCCGCGTCTCGATGTCCTCGGCGGAGCCTTCCTTGCCGTCCGGGCTGTGCCGGAAGCCCTTGGGGTTCTGGCGGTTGGAATCGACGCCGATCGTGTCCGGGAACCGGGCGCCGTCGACGATGTCCTCTTCCGTCAGCACATAGTCGCCGATGATGCGGCGGGTCTCGCGCACGCCGATGTGGCTCGCCGAGTCGAGGATGTAGGCGGTCGCGAAGCCGGGCAGGAAGTCGCGCGCGAAGCGCAGCAGCAGCTTCTGCTGCCGTCGCCCCTCGATTTCGGCGCGCGTCACGTCCTCGGCCTGCGTGCCGTCGACGCCGTAGATGCGGATAGTGTTGACGAGCAGGCTGCCGCGCTCGGGGAACACGGACTCGACGCGGAAGTAATGGCAGTCGTCGTAGAGGTAGCCTTGCTGCTTGGCTCGCTGCACCAGGCCGAAGAACCCGAAGATCCGGATGTTCTTGCCCGCGACGTCGAGCAGCATCTGGTTGGGGTCCTTCGAGAACTCCTCCGGGTTGCCGCGCACGTATTCGAGCATCGCGCCGACGTCGACGCCGCCCATGCGGAAGAGCAGCGTCATCGGCCGCATCTTGCTGTCGGAGTCGCGGCCCTTCGACATCGGCGCGCCGGCGCGGGCGGCGATGTCGCCGTCGCCGCTGGCGTCGATCACGACGTCGGCGAGCACGGCCTGGCGACCGTCCTTGCCCTCGATGACGATGCCCCGCAGGCGGTTGCCGTCCATGACGACATCGGCGCAGGTCGTATGGAACAGCAGGCGGACGTTGCGCTCGGTCGCCATCTCCAGCGCCACGGTCTTGAAGGCCTCGTGGTCGACGGAGATGACCTCGCCGGGGAAAGCGCCTCCCTCGGCGATCAGGCGGTCGAAGATCTCCTTGGGCGTGCTGTGGGCGCAGCGATAGGGCGTATAGAACAGCGCCATCATGCCGGCCGTGGCCGTGCCGCCCAGGCAGTTGCCGCGCTCGATCAGGAGCACCTCTGCGCCGAGCTTCGCGGCGGCCAGGGCGGCCGACAGCCCGGCGACCCCGCCGCCGAGAACGAGCACCTCCGTCCGCCGCGCGACCGGCAGCATCCGCGCCGCCTCCTCGACGGAGTCCGTTCCCGGCAGGCGATGCAGGCGTGCGGGCATTGCGCTACCTGCCCGGCGGCTGTTCGCCCGGCGCGCGGCGCATCACCACGATGTGCTCCGGCGCAGCGCGTAGGCTCACCCGCTCGCCGCGGCGCAGGCCGGACGGCGTCCCCGCATGGTGCAGCGTCGCGGCCACTGAGGCGCCGTCGGCCAGGTCCGCGTCGATGCGAAGCACGGGCCCGAGCATTGTCACCGAGCGCACGGCGGCCGGCAGCGCTCCGCTCGCCGCCCCCTCGTCCGGCGAAGGCTCGACGGCGAGATTCTCCGGGCGGATGACAGCCCACACCGGATTGCCCGCCGCTTCGTGGCCGCCTGCGACGGCGTCGGTCTCGGCACCGGCGATCCGCAGCCTGGCCCTGCCCGGCGACACGGCGACGACCTCGGCCGCGACGATGTTCGCTGCGCCGACGAAGGCGGCGGCGAACGGCGTCGCAGGCCGGTTGTAGATCTCCCACGGCGTCCCGACCTGCTCGACCCGGCCCGCGCGCATCAGCATGACGCGATCGGAGATGCCAAGGGCCTCTTCCTGGTCGTGCGTCACGTAAATCGACGTCAAGCCAAGCGACTGCTGGAGGGAGCGGATCTCCGTGCGCATCTCGACCCTCAGCCTTGCATCGAGGTTGCTGAGCGGCTCGTCGAGGAGCAGGACGCGCGGGGCATAGACCAGCGCCCTGGCCAGAGCCACGCGCTGCTGCTGCCCGCCGGAGAGCTGCTTCGGGACGCGGTCGCCGAGCCCTGCCAACCGCACCATGTCGAGCGCCCGCCCGACGCGCTCTGCCACCTCGGCCTGGGAGCTCCCGCGCACGCGCAGGCCGAAGGCGACGTTCTCGAAGACCGAGAGATGGGGGAACAGCGCGTAGCTCTGGAACACCATGCCGATCTGCCGGCGGAACGGCGGCGCCGCGGTGACGTCCTCGCCGCCGATGAGGACGGCTCCGCTGTCGGGCCTGATGAAGCCGCCGACGCAGCGCAGCGCCGTCGTCTTGCCGCAGCCGCTGGGTCCGAGGATCGCCAAGCACTCGCCCGCGCGCGCCTCGAAGGTGATGCCGTCCAGCACGGTCGAGTGCCCGTAGCGCTTGACCAGACCGCGAGCCTCGACCGCGCCGGACCGCACTGCCACCTCCGCCTCAGTAGCCGACGCGCTGCGACCAGACATCGGTGATGTGCTTGATCGCCTCGGCCGGCGGATCGGCGAGCCGTGCGCTGAGCGCCGTCTGCCGGTCGGGCATGAACCTGTAAACGTCCGCCGGCAGCTTGTCCCACACGCCGATGCCCGGGAACTGGAACATCTCCTGGGACATCTGGACCTGGATCGCGTCGGACAGGGCGCAATTGATGAACCGAGCCGCCGCCTGCTTGCGCGCGGGCGGGATGTTCTTGGCGATGGCGAGGTAGCCGGCGCCGCCGGGCACGCCCTCGGCGAGCATCACAGTCTTGATCGAAGGCGGCATCGTGCCGACCTTCTTCGAGTACTCGACGAAGTCCAGCGCATGGAATCCGATCCAGATCTCGCCCGTGGCGAGCTGCGCGGCGTGGGCGCCGCCGGATTCCGCGTGCTTGCGCGCATTCGCCTTCTCGAACTCGGCGAGCTTCTGCCAGGCGGCGTCCCAGCTGGCGTTGCCGGCGCCGCCCGCGAGGCCGAGGTCCGAGCCGTGCGCCTTCAGGAAGCTGGCGACGAAGAAGCGCCCCGCGCCGGACACGGTCGAGCGCGGATCGACATAGGAGATCCGCCCTTTCCACTCGTCTCGCCGCTGGTGCAGCTCCTTCCAGGACTTCGGCGGGCTCTTGACTTGATCGCCGTTGTAGATGAGCACGTAGGTGTACCGGAAGAACGGCGCACCGGTGCCGTTGAGCGGCGTACCGGCGGCCTCCGTGCTGTCGGGCGGCTCGGCCTTGGCGAGGTTCGGGATCAGAGCGGCCGACCCGCGCAAGTCATCGAGCACGCCCTCACGAGCGAACCCAGCGATCTTGTCAGGGGCCAGGAACAGCAAGTCGATGTCGCCTTTCCCGTCTCCCGCCGCCTTGATCCGCTGCAGCACCTCGGCAGATCCCGACGAGGCGTACTTCACCGTGGCGCCGACCTCTTTCTGGCAGGCGGGCACCGCCTTGGCCTGCCACCATTGCACGAAGTTCGCTCCGGACATCGTGTCGTAGAACTGCAGCTCCTGGGCGCCGGCGACCGGCGCGGCTGCGGCGGTCAAGACCAGGACCGCGGCCGAGATCAATCTGCGCATGGCTCTTCTTCCTCCACTTGCGCTGTAGCGCGCGTTATCCGCCCTCGGCCGAGACCAAGCTCGTCCGCGCGAATCGGACCATGAGGTAGATCAGCAGGACGCTGGGCGTCAGAAGCAGCACGGCGAGCGCGCTGCTGACCTGGAAGTAGCCCTCCCCTATGGCGGCGTACATCTGGACTGGCAGCGTCGCGGTGTCCGGGCTCGACACGAGCAGCGTCAACGTGAACTCGTCCATCGAGAGCGTGAACACGTAGACGGCCTGCGACAGCAACGCCGGCGCCAGCATGGGCAGGGTGACGCGCCGGAACGCCTGCCAGCGCGAGGCGCCGCAGGCGAGGGCGGCCTCCTCGATCTCGGGCTCTGCCGCCTCGACGGCTGCCGTCAGCACGAGTATCCCGAAGGGCAGTGTGGCGATCGTGTGGGCGAGAACGACGCCCCCGAGGGTGCCGGCGAGGCCGAGGGCGTAGAACACGGTCGCGATGCCGATGCCGAGCGCGATGTAGGGAACCATGAGCGGCAGCGCGAAGGCTGCCCGCACCGCGGCCTTACCCCTGAACGGCACGCGGCCGATCACCCAGGCGGCGGGAAGGGCGACGGCGGTGGTCACGGCAGTGACGAGCACGGCCACGACCAAGCTCATCTGGAGCGATCGCAAGACGTTCGGCACATCGAGCGCCCAGGCGTACCAGCGCAGCGTGTACGCGGAAGGCAGCGGGCTCGGCCAGAACCACTGCTGCGCGATCGACCAAAGGACCAGCACCGCGATGGGGCCGACGACGAAGGCCCCGAACGCTGCGACGAAGATCGCGCGCGTCGCGAGTACGAGCCACGAAGCGGCGCGCGCGCGCGGCCTGGCCAGCATGGTCATGACCTCCCGGACAGGCGGCGCCGGTAGGCGCCGAGGAGGGCGAGCTGGATCACCGCCATCACCACCACCACCGTCGCAGCTGCGCCCCAATCGAAGCCTCCTGTGACATGGCGGTACGCAACGACAGCGAGCATCTCCTCGCCGCGCCCCATGATCAGAGGGATCGAGAAGGTGCCGAACGCCCCGACGAAAGTGAGGACGCTGCCGGTGATGACAGCGGGCACCAGCAGCGGCAGGGTGATGCGCAGGAACACCTGATGCGGTCGAGCGCCTGCGCAGGCTGCGGCGTCCTCGATGTCCTGGTTCAGCCCTTCGATGGCGGCGATGACGACGAGCGCGGTGTACGGGAAGAATCGCCAGACGCACGCGAGAACGAGCCCTGTCCATGTGTAGGAGATGACGAGCGGCTTCCCGGCGATGCCGAGCACATGGACGAGGAGGTAGTTGAAGAGCCCGTGCTCCGCGAAGAACAGCGTCAGCGCGTAGGCGGCGATCAGGACGGGCACTGCAAGGGGCAGGGTGACCAGGGTGCGAAGCGTCGCCCGTCCGACGCGCATCCGCCTGATCGCCAATGCGAGCGCGAGGCTCAGCAGGATCGAGCCGAGGGTCGCGGCGCCCGCCATCCCTACGGTGTGCAGCAGGGCGTCGTAGCTGCGCGGCGTCGAGAAGAACGCGACGTATCGCGCGAGCGTCGGGCCCTCTGCCGACGCGACGCTGGTCCAGACGGCAGCGCCGAGCGGGAAGAGCACGAGCATGACGACGATCGCCGCAGCGGGCGCGAGCGCCAGTGCGATCCAAGGCGTCGCCATGGTCGCGATGAAGCGATCGTCCGCCGCGTGGCGCTTCGCTCCTGCGGCTGCCGTCACGGCCCGCTCCCTGGTGCGCCGTTGCCTGCCTTGCCGCACGGGACCGCCGCAGGCTCGTTTCGGATTGAAGCGCGCAATTCAGTCAACTATTGTCTCGCGGAACGGTGTTCCACGCGGAACGATGAGTTGACAGATGAGCGTTGTCAATCCGTTTGTCGATCGCGTCCTCGACGTCGTGTCGTTCGTTGCGGAGCGAGCGCGGGGCTGCTCGCTCGGCGAGATCAGCGGGCAACTCAAGCTTTCCAAGAGCGCGACGCACCGCATGCTTGCGGCGCTGGTCGCGCGCGGCTGGGTCGAGCAGGAGAGCGAGACGGGCTTCTACCGGCTGACGCTTCGGCTTCCGGCCATGGCGCATCGGTATCTCGGCTCGACCCGGCTGATCGACATAGTGCAGCCGGTGGTCGATCGGCTGGCGCGCGCGAGCCTGGAGCACGTGCGCTTGGCAGCGGTCGCCGGGCGCGGGCTGACATGGCTGACCACCGCGCAAGGCGCGACATCGGGCCTGATATTCCGCGGGGGCAGCGGCAGGCTGCCGTTGCACGCGACTGCCAACGGTCGGGCGTGGCTGGCGTCGCTCGACGACGAGGCGGCGTGCAGGATCGTGCTGGAGGCGGGATTCGGAGCGACCGGGGAGTTCGGCCCGAACGCGCCACGATCGATCGACGTGTTCCTGGATCGGCTCGCGGAGACGCGCCGGCTCGGCTTCGCCGTGAACGTCGAGGAGTCCGAGGTCGGCGTCGCGGCCGTGGCCGCCGCCATCAGATGCTCTCCGGAAGCGCCCGTCGTCGGCACGATCAGCGTCTCCGGTCCGGCGATCCGTTTCACGCGCAAGCGGGCGTTCGAAGTGGCGCGCGAGATGATGCTGCCCGCGGCGGCCGAGCTCGGCGATCTGTGGCCGTTGCGCGCGGCGACACTGCAGAACAGCTTGGCCAGCGCGGTCTAGCGTTCCAGCCGCCGACTCTATGATCCCGGCCGCGAGGCGCTTGAGCGCCCTGCGGGGGCAATGCCGCATCGGGGCGCCATGGACCGCGGTCGCTCCCGGTCGTCGGCAAGGCGATCGCCTCGATGCCGTGATGCCGGGCAAGGGCGAGACTGGCCCCGCGCATTAGACTTGATGCCGCGCCGCGGCAAGCTGCACTCTCGATCGCGCACCAGGCCGGAGCCCCCATGCGACCGAAGGCAGCGTTCTTTCACGACTACCCGGCGGCGGACGGGGACGTGTTCGGCAAGGGGCGGCGCGAGCGGATCGCGGCGCTGACGCAGCTCCATCCGCATGTGGTGAGCGCGCGGAACTTCGACGCGCAGGCCGCGAGGCTGGCCGATGTCGAGGTCATCTTCGCGAGCTGGGGCATGATCCGCTTCGAGGAGCGCCATTTCCGCGCCTTGCCGAAGCTCAAGGCCGTGTTCTACGCGGCCGGCAACGTCAAGGCCTTCGCCCAGCCGCTGGTCGAGCGCGGCATCGTCCTGGTCAGCGCGTGGGAGGCCAACGCCATTCCCGTGGCCGAGATGTGCCTGTCGCAGATCCTGCTGTCGCTGCGCGGCTACTTCCGCTCCGTGCGCCGCTACCGCGATCTCAGGACCTTCGAGGCCAAGGCGTTCCATCGCACCGGCGTCAACGGCGAGACGGTCGGCATGATCGGCATGGGCAAGATCGGCACGCTCCTGACGCGCCTGCTCGCCAGCTATCCCTTGAAGGTGATCGCGCACGACCCCTTCCTCTCCGCCGAGCGCGCGACGGCGCTGGGCGTGGAGCGGGTGGCGCTCGACCAGGTGTTCCAGCGCGCCCTCGTCGTCTGCAACCACATCCCCGACCTGCCCTCGACCAAGGGCGCGTTGTCCGCGCGCCACTTCCGCGCGATGCGCGACGGCGCGACCTTCGTCAACACCGGGCGCGGCGCGCAGGTGGTCGAGGCCGACCTCGCCGCGGTGCTGCGCGAGCGCCCGGACCTGACGGCATTGGTCGACGTCACATGGCCCGAGCCGCCGCCGGCGGACTCCGCCCTCTGGGACCTTCCCAACCTGGTGATCAGCCCCCATATCGGCGGCACGGTCGGCGACGAGGTGGTACGGCTGGCCGATCTCGTGATCGCCGAGTTCGAGGCGTGGACGGCCGGCCAGCCCCTGCAGCAGCAGGTGACGGCGGAGGTGCTGGCGACCATGGGGTGAGGGGGTGCTGTCGGCAGCATCGACGCGCCGATGCCGTCAGCTCCCGTGCACGGCGACAGTCGGCGGCGGCCCAACGGGGGCAAGAGCATGGCGTCTGCGATCCTGCCGATCCTGGCCGGCAAGAAGGGACTGGTCCTCGGCATCGCCAACGAGCACTCGTTGGCGCACGGTTGCGCACAAGCCTTTCGCGCCATGGGCGCGGACCTGGCGCTGAGCTACCTGAACGAGAAGGCCAAGCCTTGGGTCGAGCCGTTGGCGCGCGATCTCGGCGCCGAGATCTTCCTGCCGTGCGACGTGCGCGAGGAGGGCCAGATGGAGGCGCTGTTCGATGCGGTTGCGCAGCGATGGGGGCGCCTCGACTTCGCCCTCCATTCGATCGCCTTCGCGCCGAAGGAGGATCTGCACGGCCGCGTCGTCGACTGCTCGCGTGCCGGCTTCCTCCTGGCCATGGACGTCTCCTGCCACTCGTTCATCCGCATGGCGCGGCTTGCCGAGCCGCTCATGGCTTCGGGAGGCGCGCTCTTCACCATGACCTACTACGGCGCGCACAAGGTCGTGCAGCACTACAACGTCATGGGGCCGGTCAAGGCCGCGCTGGAGGCGTCCGCGCGCTACGTCGCGGCGGAGCTCGGGCCGTCGGGCATCCGCGTGCACGCGATCTCTCCAGGGCCCGTCAAGACAAGGGCAGCGTCGGGCATCGCCCGCTTCGACGAGCTGATCGAGCGCGCCACCGCGCAGGCGCCGATCCGCAGCCTCGTGAGCATCGACGATGTCGGCTATGCGACAGCCTTCCTCGCGTCGGACTACGCGAGGCTGATCACCGGCGGCGTCGTGTACGTCGACGGCGGCTATCATATCGTTGACTGACGGGCGCGGCAGGATGCGAGGCGGTGCCGCAACGCCGCTGGAGCCCGGCGACGAACCTTGCGGGCAAGCAGGTCGAAGCCCACATCCGGACCGTAGCGATCACCAGGTCTCGGCAGGCAGCAACTGCAGGAGTGTGCCCGCATGGCGCGACCGACAGTGCCACGTCCGGCCCTGCGCCTCCCCTGGCGGCGACCGAGGGGCAGCGGCGTCCCTGCCGGCCGCGACCCTCCGTCCGGCTCGACCGCCTGGCACGCCCTGCCGGCCGAAGAGGCCGTCGAGCGCCTCGCCTCCGCCATGTCGGGGCTCTCTGAGGAGGAGGCCAGTCGCCGGCTGGCGGCCTACGGTCCCAATCGGCTGCCGGAAGGCAAGCGGCGCGGCGCCCTAGAGCGCTTCCTCCTCCAGTTCCACAACTTGCTCATCTACGTCCTGTTCGCGTCAGGCGCCGTCGCGGCGGCCTTGGGGCACGTCACCGACGCTGCAGTGATAGGCGGGGTCGTCCTTCTCAACGCTGCGATCGGCTTCGTGCAGGAAGGGCGCGCCGAGAGCGCCTTGGAGGCGATCCGCGCGATGGTCGATCCCCGCGCCGCCGTGGTGCGCGGCGGGCGCCCTAGCCTGATCGGCGCCGATCTCGTCGTCCCGGGTGACATCGTGACGATCGAGGCTGGCGATCGCGTCCCTGCAGACCTGCGGCTGGTCAAGTCGCGCAACTTGCGGATCGACGAAGCTGTCCTGACCGGCGAATCGGTCCCCGCCGAGAAGGCGGTCGGCGCCGTGGCGGCCGACGCGGCGCTCGGCGACCGCTCCTGCATGGCCTTCACAGGCACCTTCGTGACCGCGGGCCGCGGCATCGGCATCGTCGTGGCGACCGGCGGCGCCTCCGAGCTCGGCCGGATCAGCGCCATGCTCGGCGCTGTCGAGCGGCTGACGACGCCGCTCGTCCGGCAAATGGACCGCTTCGCTCGCCAGGTCACGATCGTCGTCCTCGGCGCATCCGCCGCGGTCCTGGCGTATGCGTACGCCTCGCGGGCCTATCCCTTCGAGGAGGCCTTCATGGCCGTCGTCGGCTTGGCGGTGGCGGCGATCCCGGAAGGGATGCCGGCCGTGATGACGATCGCCCTGTCGGTGGGCGTGCAGCGCATGGCGAGGCGCAACGCCATCGTGCGGCGCCTTCCCGCAGTGGAGACCCTGGGATCGGTGTCGGTGATCTGCTCGGACAAGACCGGCACGCTGACATGCAACGAGATGACGGTCCGCACGGTCGTGCCGGCGCCGCACGCCGGCGATGTCGAGGGCGCCGGCTACGAGCCGGCCGGCGCGTTCCGCTCCGGCGCCGCGCCCGTGGATCCTGCGGCCGACCCCGTCCTCGCGGAGGTCGCCCTGGGTGCAGCGCTCTGCAACGACGCGAGCCTGCGCCGGACGGGCGCTGGCTGGGCCGTCGACGGCGACCCGATGGAGGGCGCCTTGGTGACCCTTGCCGCCAAGGCGGGGCACGATGCCCCTGCCTCGCGCGCCCGGTTCGCGCGGCTCGACGAGGTGCCGTTCGACTCCCGGCATCGGTACATGGCGACGCTGCACGACCTGGGGGAGCGCGGCTCCGTCGCCTTCGTGAAGGGCGCGCCCGAGACCGTGCTGTCGATGTGCGCGGCGCAGGCCGTCGCCGACGGCGAGCAGCCGCTCGACGCCGAGCACTGGAGGTCCGCCGTCGAGCGGCTGGCGTCCGACGGGCAGCGCGTCATCGCGGTCGCGCGGCGTTCCATGAACCCGGGAAGCAATGTGATCGCGCCCGCCGACGTCGAGGGAGGGCTGACGCTCCTTGGGCTCGCTGGCCTCATCGACCCGCCGCGACCCGAGGCTGTGAAGGCCGTCGCCGAGTGCAAGTCGGCCGGGATCGCGGTAAAGATGATCACCGGTGATCATAGCGCCACGGCCGGAGCCATCGCGCGCCAGCTCGGCATCGCGGACCAGCCGCGGAGCGTCACGGGCGCCCAGCTGGACGCTGCGGACAAGGCGTCGTTCTCCGCGATCGCGCGCGACGCAGCGGTGTTCGCTCGGACGAGCCCGGAGCACAAGCTGAGGCTCGTCGAGTCCATGCAGTCCGACGGCTCGATCATCGCGATGACGGGTGACGGCGTGAACGACGCGCCGGCGCTGAAGCGGGCCGACGTCGGCGTCGCGATGGGCCGAAATGGCACCGAGGCGGCCAAGGAGGCGAGCGAGATCGTCCTGGCCGACGACAACTTCGCGTCCATCGTCGCCGCTGTGCGGGAAGGGCGCACTGTCTACGACAACATCACCAAGGTGATCGCGTGGACGCTCCCGACGAACGGCGGCGAGGCGGTGACGATCATCCTCGCCATCCTTTTCGGCCTGACCCTGCCCGTGACCCCCGTGCAGATCCTCTGGATCAACATGGTCACGGCTGTCGCGCTCGGCCTCACCCTCGCATTCGAGCCGACCGAGCCCGGCGCCATGAGCCGGCCGGCGCGGCCGGCCGGCCAAGGACTGCTCTCCGGGCGCCTGCTGTGGCGCATCGTCTTCGTGTCCGCGCTGATGGTCATGGGCGCGTTCGGGATCTTCGCCTGGGCGACCGGCCGCGGCCTGCCCGTCGAGACGGCGCGGACGATGGTCGTGAACGTGATCGTCGTCATGGAGATCTTTTACCTCTTCAGCGTCCGCTTCGTGCACGGCACGTCCCTCACCTGGCAGGGCGTCCTGGGGACGCGCGCTGTGCTCATAGGCGTGGGGACAGTCACTGCCGCTCAGCTTGCCTTCACCTACCTGCCGCCGTTGCAGTCGGCGTTCGGCACGGCAGCGGTGCCGCTTGCCGATGGAGCGGCGATCGTCGCCGTCGGCGTCGCGATGCTCGTCATCGTCGAGGCGGAGAAGCGAGTTGCTGCGCTTCTTGTTGGCGACCGTTGAGCGCGACCATGGTCGCCGATCGCCGGGAAAGGGCGTTGTCAGATCACAGCCTGTCCCGCGGCCGCGCTTGCCGCGTCAGCGCGGCCTCGGCGGCGATCCATTCGTGCAGCAGGCGGATGCGGCGCTGCTGCGCGCGCTCCTTCGGATAGGCCATGAAGTAGCCGCTGTCGCGCTCGACCGTGACCGGCAGCGGGCAGGAAAGCTGACCGGAGCGCAGCTCGTCGGCGACGAACGCCACCTGCGCGAGCGCGAGGCCGAGCCCGTCGATGGCGCCCTGGTAGGTCAGGCTGGAGTTCTCGAGCACCAGGGTCCGCTTCAGCTCGATGCCGGGGGCGCCGGCGGCCGCGAACCAGCGCGGCCAGTCGTCGGGCCGGCGCAGGGAGTGCAGCAGGGTCTGGTCCGCGAGCTCGCGCGCCCCCGGCACCGGTCGCGGCAGCGCCAGCGCTGGGCTGCATACCGGGATCAGCACCTCGCGGAACAGCCGCTCGCCGGCCATGCCGTCGCCGAGTGCCGGGCCGTAGGTCACGGCGGCGTGCACGTCGTCCGCGCCGAAGTCGACGGGGTCGTGCGAGGTCGTCACCTGCACCGCCATCTCCGGAAAGCGCGCGTGCAGGCTGCCGAGCCGCGGCACGAACCAGCGCACGGCGAAGGTCGGCGGCATCTTGAGCCTGATGGTGCGCTCGTCGCTGCCGATCACCGCCGCCGTCGCCTCGGCGATGCGGGCGAGCGCTTGCTGCACCTGGCGCGCGTAGGTCTCGCCCGTGCGCGTGAGGATGACCTGCC
>JAEULF010000114.1 GCA_016793965.1 Alphaproteobacteria bacterium
TCCGCATGCCAGAGCCAGAGCGCGGCAAGGCTCGGCACGGCGACGGCAAGCGCGATGCCGGCGGCCGCGGCGACCCAGCGGCGGCGCGGCAGGGACAGGCGGGCCAGCCACAGGCGGGCCTGCGACAGGCCGGACGGGCGCTTGCGCTGGGCGGCGAGGCCGCGCACCACCGCGCCGATCTCGGCCTCGGCCATGTCGGCGTGCAGCAGCGCTACGGCCGCGCCGTCCTGCACGACCACGACCGTCCAGGGCGCTTGCGGCGGCGGCATCGGCAGGCCGCGCAGCCGCGCCGTCGCGAGCAGCCCGTTGGCCAGGCGCCGCGCGCGCTCGCGGTCGACGACGGCGACGTCGGGCACGCCCAGCGCGTGCTCCAGCCTGGCGATCAGGCGGTTGATCGGCCCGCGCTCCGCCTCGGCCGTGGCGAGCACGCAGACGACAGGCCGCGCGCAAGAGCGCGCGAGCAAGGCGTCCAGGCTCGTTTCCCGCTGCCGCATCGTCCGGGCCCCCGTCGCTGGCCCGCCGAGCATAACCGGGAAACGTGTCGTGTCGCTGGCGCGTCGCACAGGTTTGGCTTAGGGGAGGGTCGGTTCCCCACCGGGGGGACCTGTCGAGGCCCGATGCCGGGAGGCGCGCGATGTCCGACGAGCAGAGCCCGCGCGGCTGGGACGCCGTCATGCAGGGGAAGGGGGGGCCGCAGGGACGCGGCGCCGGCGCGAACGGGCCGACGGTGCTGTCGCGCCTGCCGCCGGTCGCGCTCGGCCTCGGGCTCGTCATCGGCGCGGGGCTGCTGGGGGCGTGGATCCGCTTCGCCGCGGTCGAGCCGAGCTGGATCGGCTTCCTGTGCGATCCCGGGACGGGTCCCTGGTGGTGCGCGCCGCGGCGCGCGCTGATCTGGGGATTCCACGAAGGATTGCTCGGCCTGCCGGCGCTGGCGCTCGCGCTCGGCGCGCTGGCCTGCGGGCCGAGCCGCGCCAGGGCGGCGCTCGGCCTCGGCGCCCTCTGCCTCGGCGGCTTCGGCCTCGTGCTCTACAACACCGGCGTCGCGGCGGTGGCGGTCATCCTGGCGCTGCTCTCCGCCGCCAGGCGCTGAACCGCAGCGGCAGGTCGGCGAGGGCCAGCAGCGCCAGCGTCGCGCACCAGCCGAGCGCTTCCTGGTTGGCGAGGCCCTCGCGCGCCAGGCCGATGGCGGCGAGCGCGAGGACGAGGGCCGCCAGGCCGCGCTCCTCGCGCCCGTCCCCTGGCGTCGCCAGGGCTCCCATGGCGCGCAGCGCCAGGAAAGCGATGGCGGGACCGAGATAGACCGCGGTCGGGAAGTCGCGGTAGCGCGGGTCGATGGCGAGCGCCAGGGCCGTGGACGCCGCGGCCACCATGACGCAGAGGCGCAAGGCGGCGATGGCGAGCCCGAGCGCGTCTCGCCGCGTGGCGCGGCGCGCGAGGAGCGCCAGGACGCCGACGAAGGGGACGACGGCGGCCCTGCGCTCGTGGGGCGCCCGTCCGGCCGCGAGGAGCGCGCAGCACGCCGCCGCCGCCGTCGCAGCGATGCCGGCGACCGCCATGGCGACGTCGAACGGCTCGACGGCGGCGATGCGGATCTGCTTGATCTGCAGCGCCACGAGAGCGCCGAGGACCTGGCCGGCGAGGCCGGTCGCCAGAGCGCGCGCGAGGTCGAGGCGCAAGCGCAGCGCCAAGGCGCCGCCGAGCAGCGCCAGCGAGCCCGCCAGTCCCGCACCCCAGATCCAGCGCCAGTGCGGCTCCTCCGAGACCGGCCCGAGCAGCGGGAACTTCGCCGCGCGGTGCGTGTCGAACAGGCCCCATTGGCCGCCGACGGTGCCCTCGAGATGGCGCTTCCACGGCTGGTCGAAGGCCTCGATCAGGTTGTAGTCGAGCTGCCGGCGCTCGGCCATCGCCATGAACTCGCGGAAGAAGCGCGCCTGGTTGACGCGGCCCGGCGCTGCGCCCTCGCGCATGCGGCCGGCGCTCGGCCAGCCGGTCTCGCCGATCAGGATCCGCTTGCCCGCGAAGATCCGCCTGACGATGTCGACGATGTCGCTGACATGGGACACGGCGTGGCGGATGGCGATCGGGTGGTCCTCCCAGAAGGGCAGGATGTGCACGGTCACGAAATCGACGTGATCGGCGAGCGCCGCATGCTTCTCCCAGAACTCCCAGACATCGGCATAGGTGACCTCGACCGGAACCGCGGCCTTCACCCGCTGCAGCAGCTCCGCCAAGCCGTGCGGCGGCTGCTCGCGGCGCAGCAGCACCTCGTTGCCGACGATGACCGCGCGCACGGTGTCCGGGTGCTCGTTGGCCAGCCGGATCAGGCCGGCGATCTGCTTCTCGTTGCCGACGGGGTCGCGCCCGATCCAGGCGCCGAGCAGGACCTTCAGCCCGAGCTCGCGCGCGATCGCCGGCACGGCCTCCAGCCCCTGGTCGACCGCGTAGGTGCGCACGCAGCTCGTCATCCGCGAGAGCGCCTGAAGGTCGGTGCGGATCTGCGCCGGCGGGACCACCAGGCCCTCCTGGAACGGCGACTGGTCCTGGTTGAACGGCGCGTAGGAGACGCAGCGCAGCCGCTCCGTCGGCGCGTCGACCAGCGGCACCGGCCGGCCGATCCACGCCCAGGCGCCGTAGCCGACCAGCCCGGCTGCCAGCAGCCCGGCGAGCGCAGCCAGCAGCGGGCGCCTTGGCACGCCGCCCGTCGACGTCTCCGATGCAGCGCTCATGCCCAGGTCTTCACCGTTGCGAGCCCTCCCGCGCGACCGGTCTCACCCGTCCGCGCCGTCCCCCGCCGCACCTATTCACGATCGGTGCGGCCGGCGCAAGCGCCAGCCTTCGCCATGGTCGCCCTCCGGCTGGTGCCCGGCATGGCACCTGCGCGCGCGCATCGCTTCTCAGGGCCGGCCCCGCGCTATACCTGTCGCGCGTCAAGCGGCAGGAAAGCGAGAGCGGCGCGATGCGCGAGAAGGCGGAGCGGACGATCCGGGCCTATTACGCGGCCTTCAACCGGCAGGATCTGGACGGCTTCCTCGACCTGCTGGCGGACGACGTCGTGCACGACATCAACCAGGGCAAGCGCGAGAAGGGCAAGCCGGCGTTCCGCCGCTTCCTGAAGCGGATGAACGAGCTCTATCGGGAGACGGTCGTCGATCTCGTCGTCATGGCGAGCGCCGACGGCCGCCGGGCCGCCGCCGAGTTCACCATCCGCGGCACTTACCTCAAGAGCGACAAGGGGTTGCCGCCAGCATCGGGCCAGGCCTACGTGCTGCCCGTCGGCGCCTTCTTCGCGTTGAAGCGCGGCAAGGTCGCGCGCGTGTCGAACCACTACAACCTCAACGACTGGCTGGCGCAGGTCGCCAAGCCGGCGCGCGGCACCAAGAAGCGTCGCTGAGCGGCGCGGCCAAACGGCGCAAAAGGAGATCGGCATGGTCGACAGGATCGCGCGCGCCCCCGCCGACGGCGGCGGCAGCCTCGGCACCGTCTTCGGCGGCGCCCAGGCCGGCGTCGGCGGCGCCAGGCAGTCCCTCAACGGCATCACGGTCGAGCGCCTGACCGGCGCGCCGCTGAAGGCGCGGCTCGGCGACCTGGCGCAGCTGCGCATCGCCGTGTTCCGCACCTTCCCCTATCTCTACGAGGGCACGCCGGAGTACGAGGCGCGCTACCTGAAGACCTACGCGGCGTCGCCCGACAGCGCCATCGTCGCGGCCTTCGACGGCGACCGCCTGGTGGGCGCTGCGACAGGCCTGCCGCTGGAGCACGAGCCGGCCTATGTCCGCGATCCCGTCGAGAAGTACGGGCTGGACGTCGGCCGGGTGTTCTATTTCGGCGAATCCGTGCTGCTGCCGGAGTACCGCGGCCGCGGCATCGGCGTCGCGTTCTTCGAGCAGCGCGAGGCGCACGCGCGGGCGCTGGGCCGGTTCCGCACCATCCTGTTCTGCGCCGTCGATCGCCCGGCGGGCCATCCGCGCCGGCCGGAGGGATACCAGCCGCTCGACGATTTCTGGCGCCGGCGCGGCTACCATCCCGTGCCCGGCCTGGCTTGCGCGTTCAGCTGGCGCGACCTCGACGAGAGCGAGGAGAGCCCGAAGCGCATGCTGTTCTGGCGCAAGGACATCGCCTGAGCCGCGCGCTGTGAGCAGCGCGATGGCCGGGCCGTCGCCCCGGGCGATCCGCGTCGCGCTGGCGCAGTATCCGATCGGCTGCTTCGCGAGCGCCGGCGCGTGGCGCGACAAGCTGGCGCGCTGGGTCGGCGAGGCGGCGGCGGGCGGCGCCCAGCTCCTGGTCTTCCCGGAATACGGCCAGGCCGAGCTGGCCTCGCTCCTGCCGCCTGATGTGCGCGGCGACCTCAAGGGCCATCTGGAGCCGCTGCAGGCGCTGGTGCCCGAGGCGCTGGCGCTGCACGCCGATCTGGCCGCGCGCCACAAGCTGCACCTGCTGATGGGCAGCCTGCCCGTGCGCGCGCCGGGGCAGCCCGGCCGCTTCGTCAACCGCGCGCACCTGTTCGGCCCGGACGGGGGGCACGCGGCGCAGGACAAGCTGATGATGACCCGCTTCGAGGCGGAGCAGTGGGGCATCGCGCCGGGCGACGGGCTCAGCGTGTTCGACACGGCTCTCGGGCGCATCGGCGTCGCCATCTGCTACGACGCCGAGTTCCCGCTGATCCCGCGCCGCCTGGCGGAGGCCGGCGCCCGGCTGATCCTGGTGCCGAGCTGCACCGACGCGGCGCATGGCTATCACCGCGTGCGCGTGGCCTGCCAAGCCCGCGCCCTGGAGAGCCAGTGCCTGGTCGTGCAGGCGCCGACGGTGGGCGCCGCCGATTGGTCGCCCGCCGTGGACGTCAATGTCGGCGCCGCCGGCGCCTTCGGCCCGCCCGACCGCGGCTTCCCCGCCGACGGCGTCCTGGCGCTCGGCACGATGGACGCGCCCGGCTGGGTCTTCGCCGACCTCGACCTCGCCGCCGTCGACCGCGTGCGCCTGGACGGCGCCGTGCTCAACCACCGGGATTGGGACAGGCAGGGGCAGGCGGCAGAGGCGGCGCCGCGGGCGCTGACAACGATCGTGAAAGCGGTCTAGACTGGCAGGAGCATCAGGTAAGTTGCTGTTCCAAAAGCAATGGAAATGTGGTCTGACCCCTATTACCATGCATACCATGCATGCAGGTTCACGGCCTTGCGTAATTCGCGTTCAATATCTCGCCAATGTCTGGGCTCTGCTTGGATGGACGCGGCAGCGGCGACTCGATTTGCATCCCTTCCCCAATGATACTCCTAAGGGAGCGAAATGAATATGAAAAAGAGAGGGCCGCGTTCACAGCGCCTAGAGATGCGACAGGTGGGAGTGGAAGTTTCCAATGACAGACAAGCTCGTGGCCGACGGTATTCTGGGGGAGGGATGGGCGAGACAAAAAGTGAAAGTGTAAATGGAACAGATAGCACTAAGTATCCTTCGCTTCTTTGGAGGATATTCGATAGCTATGTTCTTGTTTTTCCGATATGGTGGATTTCATCAATAGTATTTACTATATCATGGATGATCTGGATATTGGGAGAATGTAGGTATATTGAACTTGGGAGTTTTTTCATATGGACTTTTGGAGTTTCTGAGACAGCAACAATTGTTCTGGGGTTTATCTTCTTTAGATTTTGGAATCGCCGTCTTTTCACAGATGGTCTGACAACTATATTCGGGTCAGGATTTCCTCTTATGGCGATAGACTATGCAATAATACAATTTGGCATGCAAGCAGTTATATTTGGGTTTGTTGTCGCATCTGACAAATTTTCTACAATAAGTGATTGCAAGGTGTTAAGCGCGTTGCAATATACATTGGTGTGGTGACGTGGTGAGTCCCGACGACAAACCGGAGAAAATACCCTACAAAGAGGATACAATCGCTTGGCATTTCTATCTATTTATCAAATGCGCGAAGCCATTGCTAGTACCTATGTGTATCTATGTTTTTGTTTCCCCAATTTTTCTAGTAATCGACATGGCGTTGTTGATGCTCGGTTCTCCTTTGTACTTGGGTCCAGTTCTTTGGGGGACGGTTATGCTAATATTGTTTCATATTTTGTTTTGGTCTAGGCAAGATGCGCTAATGCCAGACGCTTCTTCCGGGAAATTTTATGATGGAGTAGGCCAGTATGGAATAGTCACGTACATTTTCTTTCTTCCAAGTGCAGCTATCTGCACACTTGGAGGAATATTGCACTCAATGACGCTGAGTGCATTTTGCAGTAGCGATCTATGCTGCGTAGGCAAGATAATGACAATGTGTGGCCAATAGATTCTTTCATAATCTTCAGATAGTTACGTGGACATCATACTTAATTCAGCTCCCCGTGGGAATGACGGGCGTTCGTTGGCATCCTCGGCCCAGGAGGTGGCCTATGGACCTCGACACCGACCGCATCGACGAGGCCGTGCTGGCGCTGCTCTATCTCGGCCTGCACGACCACGGCCGCGCCTGGAAGGGCTTCGACGGTGACGCGCTCCGCCGGCTGCACGCCAAGGGCTTCATCTCCGATCCCAAGAGCAAGGCGAAGTCGGTGGCGTTCAGCGCGGCGGGGGAGCGCGAATCCGAGCGGCTCCTTCGCGCGCTGTTCGGCAAGCGCGGCTGAGCGAGCGCTGGGCCCTGCCGCGCGGCCGCCGTCAGGCGCCGCTGCGGCGGGCCAGGAGCGGTGCCAGCGCGTCCTGACGCAGCACCGCGGCGGGCAGGACGAGGAAGCCGGCGCCGATGTCCCGCGCCAGCGCGACCGAGGCCGGCAGCGCCGCGCTGCCGGCGGCGACGGCCTCCCACGCGATGCGCGCGGCGCCCAGTTCCGCTGCGCCCAGCTCGGCGGCGACGATATCGGCCAGCGCGGCGCGCTGGCCGAGCGGCAGGACGATCCGGCAGATCCCGTCCTGGGCCGCCGCGAGCAGCCGCGCGGCGACGAGGGCGCGCCGGGCGGAGTCGCCGTCCGCGCACAGGACCACGATGTCCTGCCGGCGCTCGCTCCGGCCGGCGATGGCGAGGGCGGCGACGGCGCGCTCCCGCTCGCCGGCCTGCCACGGCCCGACGGCGGCGGCGCTCGCTTCCGCGTCGGCGATCAGCAGGTCCTCCTCGCGCGCCTGCAGCGCCCGGTCGAGCGCCGCAGCGGACGACAGGGTATGCAGCGTCAGGCGCGAGGCCGAGCCGCGCAGCATGGCGCCGAGCGCGTCCTGCAGCCGGCTGGCAGAGGCCGTCAGCGCCAGCTCCAGTGCCCGCGGCGTCAGCTTCTCGGCCTGGCCGGTCGGGCCGACGAGATGGCGCGTCACCGGCAGCGCGGCCAGGGTCTCCAGCACCTCGCTCTGCACGAGGACGGCGGCGAGGTCGGCCCGGGATCGCTCGGCCATGCGCGCGGCGAGGCGCAGCAGCGGCGTCAGCTGGCCGGAAGCCGGCACCGCGGCGACGATGCGCCGGGGCTGGTTGCCGCGCTGGGTCTCAGCCATGGCTCGCCTTCCCGGCGTCCTGCCCGGCCGCCGCCATCGCCGCGGCGAAGCCGCGCAGGCGCGCCTCGACGCGCGCGTTGACCGTGCCCTCGGGGAAGCGCCCGTCGGCCTGGCGCGTCCCCGTCGGCAGCCCGGTCAGCAGCGCGAGGCCTTCGTCGATCGTCGCGACGGCATGGACGCGGAAGCGGCCCGCGCGCGCCGCCGCCACCACGTCGTCGCGCAGCATGAGGTGGCGGACGTTGGCGCGCGGGATGACGACGCCCTGGCTGCCGGTCAGTCCCTTGGCGCTGCAGGCGTCGAAGAAACCCTCGATCTTCTCGTTGGCGCCGCCGATCGCCTGCACCTCGCCCTTCTGGTTGACCGAGCCGGTGACGGCGAGGTCCTGGCGCAGCGGCACCTCGGCGATGGCCGAGAGCAGCGCGTAGAGCTCGGCGGACGACGCGCTGTCGCCGTCGATCATGCCGTAGGACTGCTCGAAGCCGAGGCTGGCGGCGAGCGACAGCGGCTTGTCCGGCAGGTAGGTCGCGCCGAGATAGCCCGCGAGGATCATCACGCCCTTGGAGTGCGTGGCGCCGCCGAGCTTCGCCGCGCGCTCGATGTCGACCACGGTGCCGCGCCCGGCGCGCACGGCGGCGGTGATGCGCGAGGGCCGGCCGAAGGCGAAGTCGCCGAGCGCGGTGACTGCGAGGCCGTTGACCTGGCCGATCGTGGACCCCGCGACGTCGATCAGGATCGTGCCCTGCGCGATCTCGTGGGTGATGCGCTCGTAGATGCGGCTGGCGCGCCGGCGCTTGGCCGCGATCGCCGCGCGCACATGGGCGGCCCCGGTCGTGCCGGCGCCGTCGCGCGCGCGCAGGTGGTCCGCCTCGGCCAGCAGGTCGCCGAGCCAGCGCAGATCGGCCGAGAGCCGCGTCCCGTCGCCGGCCGCGCGCGCGGCCTGCTCGACGACCAGCGCCACGGCGGCGCGGTCGAGCGGCTTCAGGGCGAGGGCCCTGACCTGGCGGGCGACGAGGCGGGCATAGAGCGCCGTGCCCTCGTCGCTGCGCGGCACGTCGTCCTCCAGGTCGGCCTCGACCTTGAACAGGTCGGCGAATTCCGGGTCGAGCTCGCAGAGCAGGTAGTAGAGGATGCGGTCGCCGACCAGCACGACCTTGACGTCGAGCGGGATCGGCTCGGGGTCGAGCGTGGTGGTGGTGGTCAGGCTGAGCAGCTGCTCGATCGATTCGATGCGGATCTCGCCCGTGCGCAGCGCGCGCTTCAGCGAATCCCAGGCGAAGCCCGTGGTCAGCACCTTGCGCGCGTCGAGCACGAGGTAGCCGCCGTTGGCGCGGTGCAGCGCGCCCGGCTTCAGGAGGTTGAAGTCGGTGAAGAGCGTGCCGAAGCGCGCGTAGTGCTCGACGCGGCCGACCAGGTTGTGGTGCGTCGGGTTGTCCTCCTGCTGCACCGGCGCGCCGTCGCCCGGGGCGCGGCCGACCATGACGTTGACGCGGTAGCGCCTGAGCCCCGGGATCTCGTCGACCGACGGCGGCGGCCCGGGCTCGTCCTCCTCGCGCTGCTTCAGGAACAGCTCGTCGGCGTGCTCGACGATGTCGTTCTCGACCTCGCCGATATGGCCGGTCACCTGCGGCAGGTCCTCGTGCGCCCGGCGCAGCCCCTCGGTCAGCGAGGTCACGGTCAGCCGCGTCACCTCGCGGTTGAGCTGGCGCACCTCCTCGGCATGCTCGCGCTGCCAGTGCGGCACCTGGCGCATGGTCGCCTCCAGCTCCTCCTGGAAGGACTGGAGCAGCTTGTTGATGCGCTCCTGCTCGGCCTCCGGCAGCTTGGCGAAGTCTTCCGCCTTCATCACCGTGCCCTCGCGCACCGGCGCCAGCGCGAAGCCCATGGGCGTGCGCACCAGGGCGATGCCCTGGGCGCGCGCCTTGCGGTCGAGCCCGCCGAACGCCGTCTCGTGCCGCTCCTTCAGGTGCTCGTCCACGATCTGCCGGCGGTTGCGGTACTCCTCCGTGGCGAAGCTCGCCGGCAGCACGATGCGCAGGTCGTCGACCAGGCGCTTGACCGCGTCGCGCAGGCTCGACGCGCGGCCCTGCGGCAGCTGCAGCGCGCGCGGCCGCGAGGGGTCCTTGAAGTTCTGCACGTAGCACCAGTCTGCCGGCGCTTCCTGGCCGCGCGCGCGCTCCTTCAGCACGTCGAGCACGAGGTCGAGGCGGGCGCTGCCGGGCGTGCCGAGGACGAACATGTTGTAGCCCGGCCGCTTCAGGGCGATGCCGAGGTCGAGCGCCGCGACGGCGCGCTCCTGGCCGAGCGGCCGGTCGAGCGGCGCCAGCTCGTCGGTGCTGGCGAAGCCGAGCCGGTCGGGATCGCAGGCCTTGTAGAGGTCCTCGGGCGAAAGCGCCTGTGCTGGCGGCATGGCTCCGGCCTGCTCTGGTTGGTCCAGGCTCGCACGATGGCCGACGCCGGCGGTCTGGTCCTTGATCTGGATCGGGTCGGGCTAGCGGGACGGCCGCACAGACGCGTCGCCGAGGAAGAGCCCGACCAGGAGCGCGAGCGCCAGGTGGGCCAGGGCTTCGTCCCAGCGGTTGAGCGCCGGAGCGGCGATGGGTTCGCGCTTGACCAGCGCGAAGGCCACGGCGACGCCGGCCGTCACCAGGAGCATCGCGTGAAGCACGGCCAGCCGTGCCTCGGCCGCGGCCATTGTGGAGAAGAGCAGGGTCGCCGCAGTCATGACCAGGAAGCGCAGGACGGTGGCGCGGGTCTGGAGAGCGCGCATTTCGGCGGATTCCGTGTCAGGGGCTGGGGGCATGGCAGGTCTCCCCGCGCATTTAGAATTCCTTACCTGTTCCCTCATGAAATAGGGCGCCGGCAACCCGGGATGTAGGGCGTGCATGGACCGCCGGCGCCTTGCCGCGGCCGGCAGGAAAGACTGGTCCGCGCGCCGGGCGGGAGCTTAGACTCCAACGTCAGCGTGTGCCGAGGAGGAGGCGATGCCCCGTCGCAAGACGCCGCGTGATCCCGAGCAGGCCAGGAAGCTCGCGATCTATTTTCGCGAGCGCTTCCTGACCCCTGAGGCGCGCGCCGTCGCCGACCGCGAATGGAAGAAGTTCCAGGAGGCGCAGGCCAGGGCTGCGGAGGCCCAGGTCGTCGCCGAGCAGCGGCCGTTCACCGAGATGCTGTCGCCCAAGGAGCGGGACCTCGTCCCCCAGGACGCGGCCTTCAGCGACGACGAGAAGGCGCGCGCGGCCAAGGTGCTCGCCGCGATCAGGCAGAAGTACCGCACGACGGTGCATTGAGCGGCAGCGCGAGCGACAGGGGCGCGGGCTATTCCGCGGCGCTGCCGCGGGCGAGGCGGGCGACGCGGGCGCCGAAGGCGGCGTCGAACAGCGGCCGCAGCTCGGCCATCACCGAATCCAGGACGCGCGTCTTGGAGCTGGCATAGGCCTCGGCAGCCCGGCCGATCGCCATGCGCAGCGCCGGATCCGCGAGAAGCGGCGCCAGGCTGTCGGCCAGGGCGTCGGCGCCCGCGATCCGCCGGCTGCCTCCCGCCGCGGCAAGCTCTGTCGCGATCTGGGCGAAGTTCGTCATGTGCGGGCCGTGCAGCACGGCGCAGCCGAGCCGGGCCGGCTCGAGCGGGTTCTGGCCGCCTTTCGGCACCAGCGATCCGCCCATCAGGACCAGGCCGGCCGCGCGGAACCAGGCGCCGAGCTCGCCGAGCCCGTCGGCGACATAGACATCGACCTGCGGCCCGACCGGCTCGCGCGCCGAGCGGAGCGCGACGCCGAGGCCCTGGGCGCGCAAAGCTGCGGCGACCGCCGGGCCGCGCTCGGGGTGGCGCGGCACGATGACGGTCAGCAATCCCGGTCGTCCCGCCTTCAGGCGCGCATGCGCGGCCCCGCACAGCTCCTCTTCGCCGGGATGCGTGCTGGCGGCGAGCCAGCGCGGCCTGTCGCCGATCGCGGCACGGACCTCGGCGAGCAAGGCGGGCTCGGCGGGCAGGGGCGCCGCGGCGAATTTGAGGTTCCCGGCGCAATGGGCATGCGCCGCGCCGACCGCGCGCAGCCGCGCCTCGTCTTCAGGCGCCTGCGCCAGGCAGACGGCGAAATGCTGCAGCAGCCAGCGCGCGATCCCCGGGACGGCGCGCCAGTGGCGCAGGCTGCGGGCAGACATGCGCCCGTTGACCAGGCCCATCGGCACGCCCTGGGCGCCCGTTTCGACGATCAGGTTGGGCCACAGCTCGGATTCGACCCAAAGCGCCACGCTCGGGCGCCAATGCGCGATGAAGCGCGCCACGGCCGGCCGCAGGTCAACCGGCGCGAACTGGTGCTGGCAGCCCGCCGGGAGCCGCTCGGCCATCAGCCGGGCGGAGGTGACGGTCACCGTGGTCACCAGCACATGAGCGTCGGGCCATTCCGCGCGGATGCGGCCGATCAGAGGCAAGATCGACAGCGATTCCCCGACCGAGGAGGCATGCAGCCAGACCAGCGGGCCCTCGGGGCGCGGCGTTCCCGCCACGCCGAACCGCTCGCCGAGGCGTTGCGGGTCTTCCTTGCCGCGCTGGGCGCGCGACGCCAGGTGACGGCGCACGAGGGGCGCGCTCAGCCTGCCGAGCGCGCGATAGGCGACCAGCGCTGCGCCGGTGATGCCGGCCGGTGAAGGGGGAGGCGCAGCGGGGGGCGCGACCAAGCGATGGCTTCCGGAAATGCACTTGTGCGGCGCAATATACCCGCGGCCTGCGGCGGTCCGATAGTGAAGAAGAGCACAGCAACGGCGCCAGGGCCGGTTCGCGCGGCACAGCGCATGGCTCGGTGCATGGCCAAGCGCATGATTGCCGCGGTATGGGTCTGGCGAGCAAAGGTGCCAGGCATTAGCTTTCCGCGATGGTCGATACCCTGCTCGCCATCCTCGTCCCGCCGGAGCTGGCGCCCTGGTCCGCGGCCCTCCTCGTGGCCTTGAGCTTCTTCACCTCGGCGCTGACCGGCGCGCTCGGGCTCGGCGGCGGCCTCCTGATGCTGGCTGTGATGGCGCAGCTCCTGGCGCCCGCCGTGCTGATCCCCGTGCATGCCGTCGTCCAGGTCGGCTCGAATGCCGGCCGCGCCACGCTGATGCGCAAGGACGTCGCGCGCCACTTGCTCTGGCCGTTCATCGTCGGCTCGGCAGTCGGCGTCGCTTTGGGCGCCCAGGTCGTCGTCGCCCTGCCGAAGCCGCTCTTGGAGCTGGTGCTCGGCCTCTTCGTGCTGTGGTCGGCCTGGACGCCCAAGCTCAGGCCCGCCCGCTTGCCCCCGCGCTGGTTCGCGGCCGTCGGCGCGGTGTCGAGCTTCTGCACCATGTTCGTCGGCGCCACGGGCCCGCTGGTCGCGGCCTTCCTGGTGCCCGATCCCCTGACCCGCCACCAGGTCGTCGCCACCCACGCCGCCTTCATGATGGCGCAGCACGCGCTGAAGATCGGCGCGTTCACCGCGCTGGGCTTCGGCTTCCTGCCCTGGTTGCCGCTGCTCCTGCTGATGATCGCGCTGGGCTTTCTCGGCACCATGGTCGGCAAGCGCTTCCTCGACCGCCTGCCCGAGCGGAGCTTCGCCATCGCCTTCAAGTTCACGCTCTCAGTTCTCGCGATCAAGCTGGCGGCAGACGGCGCCTGGGCGATCGCGGCGGGGTGAGCGGGGGCCGCGTCCCCATTGGCGGCGCGCGCCGGGCTTGCTATGCGTGCGCGTCCGTCCCCGCCGCGACAGAGGTCTGCGCATGCTGCTGGTGCCGAACGAGCTTCGCTACTCGCCGATCCAGGGCTGCGGCGTCTACGCCAAGGCGCCGATCAAGAAGGGCACGCTGATCTGGAAAGTCGACCCGACCTTCGACAAGATCATCGACACCAACCAGGCCTTCCCGACCGAGGTGACGCGCTTCCTCCTCGTCTACGGCGTCGCCTACCGGCATGCCGACGACGAGGATTTCATCTACGTCGACACCGACAACGCGCGCTTCATGAACCACGGCGACCCGTGCAACGTGCTGCCGGGCGAGGTCATCGGCGAGGGCATCGCGGTGCGCGACATCGCGGCCGGCGAGGAGCTGACGGTGGACTACCGCACCTTCGGCGCCTCGGTCGATTGGGAGGTGCTGCACGGCTTCCCGATCGAGGGCTATCCGACCTTCAAGGCGCTGCTCCAGGCGTTGAAGAAGAAGCTGCGCGCCTGAGCGCCTCCTCGAACGTCGCGCCGGGGCCACGGCCAATCCCTGGACATGGCCGGCAAGGCGGGCCATCTCAGAGGGATGAGCAAGGATCGCGGCACCCTGGTGCATGAGTCCGGCGCCACGCCGCCCGAGGCGGTCGGGCGCAGCGCGGATGTCGCGCGCTTCGTCGAGGCCTTGCGCGCCACGCCCCGTGCCGGGAGCGGGCGCGGCCGGCTGATCTTCGCCCTCGACGCCACGGCGAGCCGCGAGCCGACCTGGGACCGTGCCTGCCACATCCAGGCCGAGATGTTCGAAGCGGCGGCCTCTGCCGGCAGCGCCGCCGGCGGGGCAGGCGGGGCGCTGGAGATCCAGCTCGTCTTCTATCGCGGTTTCGGCGAGTGCAAGGCTGCGGCTTGGGCCAGCGACCCGGCGACGTTGCTGCGCCAGATGCAAAGCGTGCGCTGCCTGCCCGGCCAGACGCAGCTCGTGCGCGTGCTCGACCACGCGCGCAAGGAGGCCGCGGCGCGCAAGGTCGATGCGCTCGTCTTCGTCGGCGACATGATGGAGGAGGACATCGACGCGCTCGGCCAGGCGGCCGGCGGGCTCGGCCTCGCCGGCGTGCCGTGCTTCATCTTCCACGAGGGCGGCGACCCCGTGGCGCGCCGCGCCTTCCAGCACGTGGCGCGCCTGACGCGGGGCGCCTGCGTGCCCTTCGACTCGTCCAGCGCCGACCAGCTGCGCGAGCTGCTCAAGGCGGTCGCGGTCTATGCCGCCGGCGGCTACAAGGCGCTGCAGCGCCACGCCGCCGCGGGATCCGGCCCAGCGGCGCTTCTGACGCACGCGCTGAAGCGTTGAGACCGCCATGCAGTGGCTCCTCCTGGGCATCGTCCTCCTCGTCGTCGTGCTCTGGCTGTCGGGCCGCTTTGCCGGTGCCGACCCGGCGGCGCTCGCGCGCCGGCTGCGCTCCATGCCCTGGCAAGTCGTCGCGCTCGGCGCTGGCGCGATCGTCGGCCTCGTTCTGCTGCTGACCGGCCGGATCAGCCTGCTGCTGACGCTGGTTGCGGTCGGGTTGCCGTTCTTCGTGCGATGGGGGCAGCTCTGGAACCGCATCAAGGCTGCGACCGGGCCGACATCGGGCGGGCGCTCCGAGGTCGTGACGCGCACGCTGAAGGTGGCGCTCGATCATGACACAGGCGCCGTTTCCGGCACCGTGCGCGCCGGTCGCTACGAGGGCCGCGCGCTCGGAAGCCTGGCGCTCGACGAGCTGCTCGACCTCCTGGAGACCTGCCGTGCCGACGACCCGGACTCGGCGGCGCTGGTCGAGGCCTATCTCGACCGCGAGCACGGCCCGGATTGGCGCGGCGGCCCAGGCGGCGGCCCAGGCGGCGGCCAGGGAAGCGGAGCGGGCAGCGGCCCTGTGCCGCCCGGACGCGGGGGCGACATGAGCGTCGCCGAGGCGTTGCGCGTGCTCGGCCTCGACGAGCAGGCGGATGCAGAGGCGATCAAGGCCGCGCATCGACGCATCCTTCAGCGCGTGCACCCCGACCGCGGCGGCTCGGCCGCTCTCGCTGCCCAGGCCAACCGGGCGCGCGATGTTCTCCTCAGGCGCGAGCGCTGACGGGTCGCGCGCCACCTTCCGGTGTCGCGCCGCGCGCGGAACTACCTTATGGTCGCGCCGGCATGAGGAGCCTGCGGGCATGGTGCTGCCGATCCGGGCCGAGGAACGGGCGATCGAGAGCCTCGGCGATGAGACCCTTCGTCCGCTGCTGCAGGCCTGGCGAGCGCTCAAGGGCGAGCGGCCCTGGCTGGATCGCGCGTCGCTTCTGCCGGAGCGGCTGCCCGCAGCTGCCTTGCCGCACATGGCTCTGCTCGAGCGCGTGCCGCCGGACGCGGAGCATGCGGACACGGCGGATTTCCGCATTCGCATCGTCGGGGACGAGATCGAGAACCGCCGGCTCGGCTACGTGCGCGGCGCCCTGGTGAGCGGCATCCGGCCGGATTGGTACGCGCAGCACTTGCTGGACGGCTACAGGCAGTCCTGCCGCGAGGCGCGGCCGCTCTACCAGCGCGTCACCGCGATCCATCCGGAGGAGGACATGCACTACGAGCGCCTTCTCCTGCCGATGAGCGCGCGCGGCGCTGCGGCAGACATGCTGCTCGTCGCGTCCGTGCGGTCGCGCGCGCTCGTCCGCTTCATGACGTACGAGGAGAAGGACGAGAGCTGAAGCCGGCGAGCGGGCTGCGTCCGCTCAGGCGCGCTCCAGTCGGCCTGCGACCGCCTCCATCCGCGTCGCCGTCGCCTCGAGGCTGGTCGCGAACGTCTCGATCAACGTCGCCGTCGCGGCTTCCACCTCGGCAGTCTTCGATCCGTGCCGGCGCTGCAGGTCGGCAACCTCGTCGGCCAGCTTCAAGGCGACCATGACGAGCAGGCGCAGCTCGCCGACGTCGCCGACGGCGCCCTTGAGCCCTTGCAGCTCCGCCTCGATCCGCTCGCCCAGCGCGATGAAGTGCGCCTCCTCGCCGTCGGCGCAGCCGATGCGGTAGGTCTTGCCATTGATGGTGAGGGTGACGTTGGCCACGGTGCCGCCCTCAGCCGCCGGCGCGCGCGGGCGGCGCGCCGCTGTGCTCGCCAGGAGCCTCTGCGTCTCCTGCGCCGTCCTGCAGCGCCCCGTCGTCGTCTCCTGCGTCGTCGTCGCCTGCGTCGCCCTCGGGCAAGGGCTCCGGATCGGCCAGCGCCTCGTGCGCGCGCAGCAGCGCCTCGTCCAGCCGGTCCGCTGCCTGGCGCACGAGCGTCTTGAGCGAGTCCCGCTCTGACTGGACCACGCGCAACGCTTCCGCCAGGTGACGCCTGTCCGTCTCGACCGCTGATTTCCGCGCGAGGATGCCGACGGCCGCCGTCTCCAGCCGCGCCAGCGCGACGTCGAGGCGCATGCGCGCGTGCTCCAGGGCCCGCTCGGGCGACACGCGCGGCGCGCTAGCGCCGGCGGCGCCTGCCACGGCACCAGGGGGCGATCCCGCGGCATCGGCAGGTGCGAGCAGCGTCTGCGTCTCCTTGCGCGTCACCGAGCAGACCCACCTCGTGCGGCGGCGGCGCCGACAGCAGCGCCGCTGCCGCGACCAGAGGGGGCGCGCGGCAATGGGGTCAATCAGGGGGGGAAGGCGCCGGTCCGGCGCGAGGCCTGGGAGCTCGCCGCGGCTCGCCGCGGCTGCTCGGCCGGCGCAGGCTGGCGCCGCGTCCGCGGCGCCAGCCTGGCGCGCTCGTCGCGCGGATCGTCAGCGGACGAGGTCGAGGATGCGCTGGTACATCGGCATGTCGGCATGCCCTGCTGCATAGAGCAGCACGCGGCCGAGCACGATGGCGGCCACCGCCAGCGCGCTTGCCGACGCGATCAGCACCGCCTTCAGCACCGGCCGGAGAGCCGCCACGGCCTCCGGCTGGAGCGCGTTGAAGCCGACGTGACGCAGTGTCAGGGCGAACATCGGAAGGTACTCCGGAACGTTGTGCCGCCCCGATCGGGCGGTACGCTGAAGGTCGTGCCGGGCGCATCAATCTTCGATGGGATTCGGCGCCTCCGTTGATAAGCAGGTCATAAGGAAGATCGCTGCCGCTCTTGAGCTTTCGCATGGCCGCGGCCGCCTTTACGTGTCCCTTACAGGCGCATCCGGGGTTTCCCATCGACCCTTTACGGGCGACTCCCCTAATCCTCGTCGCGCTCGCGAAACGCGGAGGCAAGCCATGAGCGACCTCTACTTCCTGCTGCTCGGCCTCGGGGTGTTCGCCCTGATGGCGCTCTACGCGCGGCTCTGCGCGCGGCTCTGAGGAGGTTCCTATGCTCGACCTGATCGTCGGCGCCGTCGTGGCGGCCGGCTTGGGCGCTTACTGCCTGTATGCGCTGCTCAATCCCGACAAGTTCTGAGCCGCGGCACGCCCGAAACCCGGCGTGCCCTGAGCGTGGAGACCCGTCATGACCCCGAACGGCTGGCTGCAGATCGCCGTCTTCTTCCTTCTCGTCCTCGCCACGGCGAAACCGCTCGGCGCGCTGATGGCGCGCGTCTTCGCCGGCGAGCGCACCTGGCTCGATCCGGCGCTGGGCCCGGTCGAGCGCGGCCTCTACCGCGCGGCGGGCGTCGACCCGGCGCGCGAGCAGGGCTGGCTCGGCTACACCATGGCCATGCTGGCGTTCAACGCGCTCGGCTTCGCGAGCCTGTACGCGATCCTGCGCTTGCAGCACCTGCTGCCGTGGAACCCGCAGGGCCTGCCGGCGCTCTCGCCGCATCTCGCCTTCAACACGGCCGTCAGCTTCACCACCAACACGAACTGGCAGTCCTACGGCGGCGAGACGACCATGAGCTACTTCTCGCAGATGGTCGGGCTGACCTTCCACAACTTCGTGTCGGCCGCGACCGGCATCGCGCTCGCCATCGCGCTGGTGCGCGCCTTCGCGCGCAGCTCGGCGCAGACGGTCGGCAACTTCTGGGTCGACCTGACGCGCGCGACGCTCTACGTGCTCCTGCCGCTCTCGCTCGTCGTCGCGCTCGTCCTGGTGGCGCTGGGCATGCCGCAGACGCTCGGTGCCTATGTGGACGCCGTGACCGTCGAGGGCGCCAAGCAGTCGATCGCCGTCGGGCCGGTGGCGAGCCAGGTCGCGATCAAGCAGCTCGGCACCAACGGCGGCGGCTTCTTCAACGTCAACTCGGCGCATCCCTTCGAGAACCCGACGATCTGGACCAACCTGGTCCAGTCCTGGGCGATCCTGGCGCTCGCCGCGGCGCTGGCCTGGACGTTCGGGCAGATGGTCGGCGACCGCCGGCAGGGCTGGGCGGTGCTCGCCGTCATGGGCGTCATCCTGGTCGGCGCCACGGGCGTCGCCTACTGGGCGGAGGCCGGCGGCAACCCGATCCTCGCCGCGCAGGGCGTCGACCAGGCGGCGATCGCGCTCCAGTCCGGCGGCAACATGGAGGGCAAGGAGGTCCGCTTCGGCGTCGCCCAGTCGGCGATCTGGGCGGCGGCGACGACCGGCGCCTCGAACGGCTCGGTCAACTCCATGCACAACAGCTACATGCCGCTGGGCGGGCTGGTGCCGCTCGTGCTCATCCAGCTCGGCGAGATCGTGCCGGGCGGGGTCGGCTCCGGCCTCTACGGCATGCTGGTGATGATCGTCATCGCGGTCTTCGTGGCCGGGCTCATGGTCGGACGCACGCCCGAGTACCTCGGCAAGAAGATCGAGGCCAGGGAGGTCAAGATGGCCATGCTCGCCGTCCTGATCCTGCCCTTCTGCATCCTGGGATTCACCGCGATCGCCGCGGCGCTGCCCGGGCCGCAGGAAGGCCTCGCCAACGCCGGCGCCCGCGGCTTCACGGAGATGCTCTACGCGTTCTCCTCGGCGACCGGCAACAACGGCAGCGCCTATGCCGGGCTGACCGCCAACACGCCCTTCTGGAACACCACGCTGGGCATCGCGATGCTGCTCGGCCGCTTCGCCTACATCGTGCCCGTCATGGCGATCGCCGGCTCGATGGCGGGCAAGGTGCGCGTGCCGACCAGCTCGGGCACCTTCCCGACGCACGGGCCGCTGTTCATCGGCCTGGTCGTCGGCGTGATCCTCATCCTCGGCGGGCTGCAGTTCTTCCCGGCCTTGGCCCTCGGTCCCGTCGTCGAGCACTTCCAGATGCTCGCCGGCAGGACCTTCTGACCGCACGCAATCAATCGAGGCGCACTCCCATGAAAGCGCAAGCCATCTCGCTGTTCGACGCGGCCATCCTCAAGGAGGCCGCCGTCGCCGCGGTCCGCAAGCTCGATCCGCGCACGCTGGTGCGCAACCCCGTCATCTTCGTGACCGAGGTGGTGGCGGCGCTTGCCACGGCGGTGCTCGTCCGCGACCTGCTCGCCGGCCCCTCCGGAGCTGGCGGCTCGCACGCCTTCACCGGCCAGATCGCCGCCTGGCTGTGGTTCACCGTGCTGCTCGCCAACTTCGCCGAGGCCGTCGCCGAGGGCCGCGGCAAGGCGCAGGCGGCGACCTTGCGCCGGACGCGCACGGACACCAAGGCCAAGCGCCTGCTGCACGAGGGCACCGACATCTTCGAGCCGGTCCCGGCGCGCGAGCTGCAGAAGGGCGACCTGGTGCTGGTCGAGGCGGGCGACGTCATCCCGGCCGACGGCGAGGTCTTCATGGGCGTCGCCTCGGTCAACGAGTCGGCGATCACCGGCGAATCGGCGCCGGTCATCCGCGAGGCCGGCGGCGACCGCTCGGCGGTCACCGGCGGCACCACCGTGCTGTCCGACTGGATCCGCGTGCGCATCACCGCGACGTCGGGCAGCTCCTTCCTTGACCGCATGATCGCGCTGGTCGAGGGCGCGCAGCGCCAGAAGACGCCGAACGAGCTCGCGCTGAACGTGCTGCTCGCCGGCATGACGCTGATCTTCCTGATCGCCGTGGTGACGCTCTGGAGCATGGCGGCCTACGCCAAGACCGAGCTGTCCGTGCCGGTCCTCGTGGCGCTGCTCGTGACCCTCATCCCGACCACGATCGGCGGGCTCCTCTCGGCCATCGGCATCGCCGGCATGGACCGCCTGGTGACGTTCAACGTGCTCGCGATGTCCGGGCGCGCCGTCGAGGCGGCGGGCGACGTCGACACGCTGCTGCTCGACAAGACCGGGACGATCACCTACGGCAACCGCATGGCGACCGAGCTGCTGCCCGTGCCGGGCGTCTCCCGCGAGGAGCTGGCGCGCGCCGCGCTGCTCTCCTCGCTCGCCGACGAGACGCCGGAGGGCCGCTCGATCGTCGCCCTGGTCGCCGAGCGCACCGGCATCGCCGCGCCCGACCTGGCCGGCCGCCAGGCCAAGTTCGTGCCGTTCTCGGCCCAGACGCGCATCAGCGGCGTCGACCTGGACGGCACGCCGATCCGCAAGGGCGCCGTCGATGCGATCCTCGCGACGGCCAGCGACACGCCGCCGAACGAGTTCCGCGCCGCCGTCGAGCGCATCGCGCGCACCGGCGGCACGCCGCTCGCGGTGGCGCAGGGCGGCCGCCTCCTCGGCGCGATCCACTTGAAGGACGTGGTCAAGCCCGGCATCAAGGGCCGCTTCGAGGCGCTGCGCCGGATGGGAATCCGCACGGTCATGGTGACCGGCGACAACCCGGTGACCGCCGCCGCGATCGCCGGCGAGGCCGGCGTCGACGACTTCATCGCCGAGGCGACGCCCGAGCACAAGCTCCGCTACATCCGCGCGCGGCAGGACGAGGGCAGGCTGATCGCCATGTGCGGCGACGGCACCAACGACGCGCCCGCGCTCGCCCAGGCCGACGTCGGCGTCGCCATGCAGACCGGCACGCAGGCGGCGCGCGAGGCCGGCAACATGGTCGACCTCGACTCCAACCCGACCAAGCTCATCGAGGTCGTCGAGATCGGCAAGCAGCTCCTGATGACGCGCGGAGCCTTGACGACCTTCTCGATCGCCAACGACGTCGCCAAGTACTTCGCCATCATCCCGGCGCTGTTCGTGGCCTCGCTGCCCGAGCTGGGCGCGCTCAACGTGATGGGCCTGGCCTCGCCCCAGAGCGCCATCCTGTCGGCGGTGATCTTCAACGCGCTGATCATCGTCGCGCTGATCCCGCTGGCGCTGCGCGGCGTCGCATTCCGCCCGGCCTCGGCCGCGTCGGTGCTGCGCCGCAACCTGCTCGTCTACGGCGTCGGCGGCGTGGTGCTGCCCTTCGTCGGCATCAAGCTCGTCGATCTCGCCCTCGTCGCCCTCGGACTCGCGTGAGGAGTTGCACCATGCTCGCCCATCTCCGCCCCGCCATCGTCATGGTCGCCGGCTTCACTCTGCTGACCGGCGTCGCCTATCCGCTTGCCGTCACCGGCATCGCGCAGGTCGCCTTCCCGGCGCAGGCTTCCGGCAGCCTGGTCGAGCGCGACGGCAAGGTCGTCGGCTCGCGGCTGATCGGACAGGCCTTCGCGAGCGACAAGTACTTCCGCCCCAGGCCGTCGGCAGCCGGCGAGAAGGGCTGGGACGCCGCCGGCTCGAGCGGCTCGAATCTCGGCCCGCTCTCGGCCAAGCTCGTCAAGCGCGTGCAGGAGGACGCCGCCGCGCTGCGCGGCGCCGACGCCGGCGCCCGCGTGCCGGTCGATGCGGTCACGACCTCGGGCAGCGGCCTCGACCCGCATGTCACTCCGGCCAACGCGCTCGGCCAGGCGAAGCGCGTCGCCGCTGCGCGGGGCCTCGCCGAGGACAAGGCCCGCGCCCTCGTCGAGCGGCATGTCGAGGAGCGCGCGCTGGGATTCCTCGGCGAGCGGCGCGTCAACGTGCTGCAGCTCAACCTGGCGCTCGACGGCCTGAGGTAAGGCGCCGGGCGTTAAGGCGCGGGGCGGCGATGCTGGCGCGTTGACGCCGGCCCGCGCCGGGCGCAGCTTGCCGCAGAGGAGGACGCATGGCCGATCGCGCGGACCAGGAGCCGGCCCGGCCGTCGCCGGAGGCGCTGCTCGCGGCGGCCTCGAAGGAGGGCAGGGGCAGGCTCAAGGTCTTCCTGGGAGCGGCACCGGGCGTCGGCAAGACCTACGCCATGCTGCAGTCCGGGCGCCGCGCCAAGGCGGACGGCGCGGACATCGTCGTCGGCATCGTGGAGACGCACGGCAGGCGCGAGACCGAGGACCTGCTCGCCGGGCTGGAGATCCTGCCGCGCCGCGCCGTCGAGTACCAGGGGCGGGTCCTCACGGAGCTCGACCTCGACGCGGCGCTCAAGCGCAAGCCGAAGCTCGTCCTGGTCGACGAGCTGGCGCACACCAACGCGCCGGGATCGCGCCATCCCAAGCGCTACCAGGACGTCGGCGAGCTGCTCGACGCCGGCATCGACGTCCACACGACGCTCAACGTCCAGCACCTGGAGAGCCTCAACGACGTCGTGCAGAAGATCACGCGCATCCGCGTGCGCGAGACGCTGCCGGACCGCGTGCTCGAGGAGGCCGACGAGGTCGAGCTGGTCGACATCACGCCCGAGGAGCTGATCAAGCGGCTCAAGGAGGGCAAGGTCTACGTCCCCGGCAACGCGCAGCGGGCGCTCGACCACTTCTTCAAGGCCGGCAACCTGACGGCGCTGCGCGAGCTGGCGCTGCGCCGCACCGCCGAGCGCGTCGACAGCCAGATGGTCGACTACATGCGCCGGCACGCCATCGAGGGTCCCTGGCCGGCCGGCGAGCGCATTCTCGTCTGCGTCGGGCCGGACCCGCTCGGGCCGGAGCTGGTGCGCACAGCGCGCCGGATGGCCGACCTGATGAGCGGCTACTGGGTCGCGCTGCACGTCGAGCGGCCGGGCCAGGCCGGCCTCGCCGAGGCGGAGCAGGCGCGCGTCGACGAGACGCTGCGCCTCGCCGAGCACCTCGGCGGCGAGGCGGTGCGCATCCTCGGCGACGACCTGCCGGGCGAGCTGCTGCGCTACGCGCGCGGCCACAACATCACGCAGGTCGTGCTCGGGCGGGTGCGCAGCTCGCGCTGGGCCGTGCTGACGCGCCGCTCGCTGGTGCACGAGGTCGTGCGCCGCAGCAGCGGCATCGCCGTGCACGTCATCACGGGCGAGCCCGGCGAGGCGGCGGCGCCGGTGCCGGATAGGCGGCCTGCCGCTGAGGGCTGGCTTCCCGCCTCCCTCGCGGCGACGGCCGCGGTCGCCGCCGCCGTCGGCGTCGCGGTCGGCATCGACGCGATGCTCGACCTGCCGAACCTGTCGATGATCTTCCTGGCGTCCGTCCTGTTCTGCGCGATCCGCTACGGCATGGCGGCATCCGTCCTGGCGTCGCTGCTCTCCTTCCTCGCCTACAACTTCTTCCTGATCGAGCCGCGCTACACGTTCAGCGTCAGCGACGGCAGCGACCTGCTCTCGCTGCTCGTGTTCCTGGCCGTCGCCATCCTGACGAGCGGGCTGGCCGGGCGCGCGCGCGACCATGCCGCGGCGATGCGCGCGCGCTTCAAGTCGACCCAGGCGCTCTACGACTTCAGCCGCAAGCTCGGCGCCACGGCGCGGGCCGACGACCTGCTCTGGGCGGTGGCGCAGCAGGTTGCCGCCGCGGCCGGCGGACGCAGCGTCGTGCTGCAGCCGGAGACCGGCGAGCTGGCATTGGCCGCCGCCTTCCCGCCCGACGAGGCGCTGGAGGTGGCGGACTGGGCGGCGGCGCGCTGGGCCTGGGAGAACGGCGAGGTCGCCGGCCGCGATTCGGCGACGCTACCCTCGGTCAAGTGGCAGTTCCGCCCGGTGCGCACGGCGCGCGGCATGGTCGCCGTGGTCGGCGTCCGCCCGAAGGACGACGGGCGCGCGCTGCGCAGCGAGGAGCTGCGCATGCTCGACGCGCTGCTCGACCAGGCGGCGGTGGCGTTGGAGCGCGCCGACCTGGTCGCCGAGGCGGCGGAGGCCGAGGCGATCGCCCAGACGGAGCGCCTGCGCACCGCGCTGCTCTCCTCGATCTCGCACGACCTGCGCACGCCGCTCGCTTCGATCCTCGGCTCGGCGACGAGCCTGCTCGCATACGGCGAGAGCTTCTCTCCGGCCGCGCAGCGCGACCTGCTGGTCACCATCCGCGACGAGACCGAGCGGCTTTCCCGCTTCGTCGCTAACCTGCTGGACATGACGCGGGTCGAGTCCGGCGCGCTCGAGATCAAGCGCGACTGGGTCGACATTGCCGAGCTGTGCGGCTCGGCGGCCGGCCGCGTCGCCGGATTCCTCGGCGCCCGGCGCCTGCAGCGAAGCGTGGCGGCGGACCTGCCGCTGCTGCGGCTCGACTTCGCCCTGATGGAGCAGGTGCTCTTCAACCTGCTCGACAACGCCGTCAAGTATGGCCCGGACGGCAGCGCCATCGCGCTGCGCGCTGCGCGCGACGGCAACGCCGTGACCATCGCGGTGGAGGACGAGGGGCCGGGCATCCCGCCTGGCGACCTGGAGCGCGTCTTCGACAAGTTCTACCGCGTGCACCGCGGCGATGCGGCCGTCGCCGGCACCGGCCTCGGGCTGTCGATCTGCCGCGGCATCGTCGAGGCGCTGGGCGGCACGATCAGGGCGCGCAGCCCGGTGCGCGCCGGGCGCGGCACCGCTGTCGAGATCCGCTTCCCGGCGCCGGCTGCCGATGCGGCGCCGGCCGCCGCCGGCGCCGAGCGGCCCGTCGCCTGAGGATGCCCGATGAGCGAATCCCTGCCGCGCGTCCTGGTGGTCGACGACGAGCCGCAGATCCAGCGCTTCCTGCGCCCGAGCCTCGGCGCCAACGGCTACGACATGATCGAGGCGGCGACCGGTGCGGAGGCGCTGCGGCGCGCCGCCGCCGACGCGCCCGATGTCGTGGTGCTCGACCTCGGACTGCCGGACATGGACGGCAAGGACGTGATCCGCCAGCTCCGCGCCTGGTCGGAGGTGCCGGTCATCGTGCTCAGCGCGCGCGACCGGGAGGCCGAGAAGATCGAGGCGCTCGACCTTGGCGCCGACGACTTCGTCAACAAGCCCTTCGGCATCGGCGAGCTGATGGCGAGGCTGCGCGCCGCGCTGCGCCACCGCCTGCGCAAGGCCGGCGAGACGCCGGTGTTCCGCGCGGGATCTCTCGTCGTCGACCTGGTGAAGCGTCTGGTGACGCGCGACGGCGAGCCGGTCCGCATGTCGCCCAAGGAGTACGACCTGCTGCGCGTGCTGGTGCAAGCGGCCGGACGCGTGGTGACGCACCGCCAGCTCCTTGTCGCGGTGTGGGGGCCTGCCCATGTCGAGGACACCCAGTACCTGCGCGTCTATGTCGGCCAGCTCCGCCACAAGATCGAGGACGACCCGACGCAGCCGAGGCTGGTGCTGACCGAGCCGGGCGTCGGCTACCGGCTGTTCGTCGAGGAGTGAACGGAGACGCGTCGCGAGCCATGCGGAGAGGCGAGGCCAGGTCACGCGTTCCGGCGAAGCGATCGATCGGCTATTGTCGAGACGGTTGAACGGGTGGAGAGCATGGCGAACGTGGTCAGCAGGGCGAAGGCAGGGGAGGGGCAGGCGCGCATCGTGCCGGTGCTCGCCGCTGCGCTCTCGCTGCTCGTCGCCTCCTTCGCCGGCACGATGCCTGCCCCGCTGCCGATCTTGGCGCAGGCGGAGCGAAGCAGCCCCGGGATCGATGCGCCGCGACCCGGTGCGGCGGCGGCGATCCGGCAGTTCGTCGGGCTGCCATCGGCCGGCGACGCGCGCGATCGATCGGAGCGCGCGCTATGGCGCGGCGGCGAGGCGTCGGCAGTTCGGCCCGACGCCGCTCCTGGCCTCGACCTGCGGCGCGCGGCGACCGCTTCGGCGCCGATCGCGGAACCGCAGCGCGCTTCGGTGCCGGTAGCGGCGGCGCGGCCGCGCGGGCCGCCCGCGGCGTGAGCGATCCGCGCGCCGGCCGCAGCACCTGCGATCGGCGCGCCTGCATCGCCGTCGCGTTCCAGCACTAGAGCCATCGCCCCTGCGACCGTTCGCGGCCGTTGGCGCGCACGCGCTCCGCTGCGGCCGCAGACGGCTCCGCCGCCCCCGAATTCGAGAGCAAGCCCCATGTTCCCCTCCCGCTGGAAGATCGCGGCCTACGCGATCGTCGTCCTAGCCGGCTGTCTGCTGGCGCTCCCCAACCTCCTGCCGCGCGAGGCGCTGTCGGCGCTCCCGTCCTGGCTGACGCGAGCCCAAGTGACGCTCGGCCTTGACCTGCGCGGCGGCTCGCACCTCGTGCTCGAGGTCGATGCCTCGGCGCTCAAGCGCGAGCGGATCGAGGCGCTGGCGACGGCGGCCCGCCCGGCGCTCAAGGAAGTTGGCCTCGGCGATGCCGAGGTCGCTTTCGACGCCGATGCCGTCACGGTCCGCCTGGCGGACGCCGCCAGGCGCGCGGACGCGCGCAAGGCTCTGCGCGGCCTCGGCGCGCCCGTTGGCAAGGCCGCGCTCGGCACCCTGCGCCCGGACATCGAGCTCGTCGAGGCGGGCGAGCGCGAGATCAAGGTCACGCTCAGCGAGGCCGGCATGGTCGAGCGGACCAATGCCGCCGTCGACCAGAGCCTGGAGATCATCCGCCGCCGCATCGACGAGGTCGGCGTCACCGAGCCGACGATCCAGCGGCTCGGGCGCGACCGCATCGTCGTGCAGCTCCCGGGCGTGCAGGACCCCGGCCGCATCAAGGCGCTGCTCGGCAGCACGGCCAAGCTGACCTTCCACCTGCTGCCGCCGGACTCGACCTCGCTCTCGGCCGGTCGCATGCGCCTGCTGCCCGGCGTCGAGCTGCTGCCCTATGCCGACGGCCGCGGCAAGCTGGCGATCGAGCGCCGGCCGATGCTCGGTGGCGACAGGCTGACGGACGCGGCGCCGGGCTTCGACCACCGCACCGCCGAGCCGCTGGTCTCGTTCAAGCTCGACGCTGCAGGGGCCAGGCGCTTCGCCGAGATCACCAAGGCGAACGTGGGACGGCCCTTCGCCATCGTGCTCGACGGAAAGGTGCTGAGCGCGCCTATCATCCGCGAGCCGATCACCGGCGGCTCCGGGCAGATCAGCGGCAGCTTCACCGTCGCCGACGCCACCCAGCTTGCCGCCCTGCTGCGTGCCGGGGCGCTGCCAGCACCGCTCCAGGTGATCGAGGAGCGTACGGTCGGCCCCGACCTCGGCAGCGACGCGATCGCCGCCGGCACGGCCACCGGCCTGGCCGGCTTCGGCCTGGTGCTCGCCTTCATGGTGCTGCTCTACGGAAGCTGGGGCCTCGTCGCCAGCCTGGCGCTCGCGCTCAACGTGGTCCTCACCTTCGCCGCCCTCGGCTTGGTCGGCGCCACGCTGACGCTCCCCGGCATCGCGGGCATCGTGCTCGGCATCGGCCTCGCTGTCGACGCCAACGTGCTGATCAACGAGCGCATCCGCGAGGAGACCCGGCGCGGGCGCAGCGCCGTGGCGGCGCTCGACGCCGGCTTCAAGCGCGCCTATGGCACGATCGTCGATTCAAACGTCACGACGCTGCTCGCCACCGTGCTGCTCTTCGCCTTCGGCTCCGGGCCGGTGCGGGGATTCGCCGTCACCATGGGGCTCGGCATTGCGATCTCGATGTTCACCGCGGTGGCAATCGTGCGCGCGATCATGGCGAGCTGGGTCAAGATCGCGCGGCCGAAGGCGTTCGCGATCGAGCCGCTGCTCTGGCGGCGCGGCGGCGGTGCGCCGCCGAAGATCGCCTTCATGCGCGGGCGCTTCCTCGGCATCGCCGTATCGCTCGTGCTGTCGCTCGCCTCGATCGGGCTGGCCGTCAAGCCGGGCCTCAACTTTGGGGTCGACTTCCTCGGCGGCACGGTGATGGAGGTGCGCAGTCCGGCCCCGGCCGACCTCGGCCGGCTGCGCGGCACCCTCGATGGGCTTGGCCTCGGCGAGGTGGCGCTGCAGGAGCTTGGCTCGGCGTCCAACCTTCTCGTGCGCCTGGAGCGCCAGCCGGGCGGCGAGGCGGCGCAGCTCGACGCCGTCGCGCGCGCAAAGGCGGCGATCGCCGCCGATGCGCCGGGGGCGAGCTTCGAGCGCGTCGACATCGTCGGGCCGAAGGTCAGCGGCGAGCTGGCGCGCACCGGGATCCTCGCCGTCGTGCTCGCGAGCCTCGCGATGCTGGCGTACATCTGGTGGCGCTTCGAGTGGCAGTTCGCGGTCGGCGCCATCGCCACCCTGGTGCTCGACGTCACCAAGACCATCGGCTTCTTCGCGCTCACCGGGCTCGACTTCAACCTCACGGCCATCGCGGCGCTGCTGACGCTGGTCGGCTACTCGGTCAACGACAAGGTCGTCGTCTACGACCGGATGCGCGAGAACCTGCGGCTCTACAAGGCGATGACGCTGCGCGACCTGATCGACATCAGCATCAACCAGACGATCGGGCGCAGCCTCTTCACCTCGGCGACGGCCTTCCTGGCGCTGCTGCCGATGGCGGCGGCCGGCGGCACGGCGGTCGGCAGCTTCGCCGTGCCGATGCTGTTCGGCATCGCCGTGGCGGCGAGCTCGTCGATCTTCATCGCGGCGCCGATCCTGCTGTTCCTCGGCGACCGGCGGTTCGGGCGGCGAGGGCCGGGGGCGCATCCGGCCCCGGCAGAAGCGGCGCCAACAGCAGCGCCGCTGCCGCGACCATAGGGAGCGTGCGGCAATGGGTTCAATCAGGGGGCTGACGCGCCCGGGCGCCGCAGCGCCGGGCGGCCGAGGAGGGGTCGCTACCCCTGGCGCACGGTCCGGACGAAGGTTCCCACTTGGCCGCTCAGGGCGTCGGACTGGGCGGCGAGGGCCTGCGCGGCGGCGAGCACCTGGCTGGCTGCGGCGCCGGTCTCCTTGGCGGCCTGCTGGACCGACGCGACGTTGGCGGAGACCGTTCCCGTCCCCTGGGCCGCCTCCTGGACGTTTCGGGCGATCTCGGCCGTGGCGGCGCCCTGCTCCTCGACAGCCGAGGCGACCGAGGCCGTCACTGAGGTGATCTCCTGGACCGTGCCGGTCACGTGGGCGATCATGCCCACGGCCTTGCGCGTCTCCTCCTGGATGGAGCCGATCTGAGCCTGTATCTCGTCGGTGGCCTTGGCCGTCTGGCCCGCGAGCGACTTCACCTCGGAGGCGACGACCGCGAAGCCGCGCCCGGCCTCGCCCGCGCGCGCCGCCTCGATCGTCGCGTTGAGCGCCAGCAGGTTGGTCTGGCCGGCGATCTGGTTGATCAGCTTGACCACGTCGCCGATCCGCCCGGCGGCGCCGCTGAGGCTGTCGATCACGGCGTTCGCCGACTGCGCGGCCTCCCGCGCGCGTGCTGCGGCGTCCGATGCGGTCGTCATCTGGCGCGAGATCTCGTTGCTGGATGCCGACAGCTCCTGGGCCGCGGTCGCGACCGTCTGGACGTTGGCGTTCGCCTGCTCCGAAGCGGACGCGGCCGACGCGGTCTGGTGGCTCGTCCTCTCCGAGGCTGCCGAGAGGGCCGACGCCGTGCCCTGGAGCTGGGTCGCGGCGGCCGTCACGGCCTGCACGATGCCGCCGACGTCGCGCTCGAAGCTCTCGGCCAAGCGCTGGAGCATATCCCGCCGCTCCTGCTCGGCCCGCTGCTTCGCCGCATCCTGCTCCGAGCGCAGGCGCTGCGCCTCGGCCAAGCCGCGCTTGAACACCTCGACGGACCGCGCCATGCCGCCGACCTCGTCCTGGCGCTCCGTTCCCGGCACGGCGATGCCCAATTCGCCCGCCGCGAGCGCCTGCATGGTGCGGGTCATGCCCAGCACGGGCTGCGCGACGGAGCGCGCGACGGCCCAGGCCAACGCGCTGCCGCCGCCGAGGCCGAGCGCGAGGAGGGCGACTGTGACCCAGAGCATCCAACGCGCGGCAGCTTCGGACGCTTCGAACTCCGTGCGCGCGACATCGAGCTGCAGCTCGACGAGCTGGCCGATCTTCTCCGACACCGGGTCGATCGCGGGATAGAGCCGCCTCTCGGCGAACTCCGCGAGCGCGCGCTGGTCGGCGCGCAGAAGGATGCCGCGGAGCGCTTCGACGGAAGCGTCCGCGTCCCTCATCAGCGGAGCCAGTTCCGAGACCAGCTTGCGCTCGCGCTCGACCAAGAACGTCGCCAAGTAGCTCGCCATCTTTCCGCGTATCAAGGAGCTGGCCTTGTCGACCGATTCGACTCCCGCTGTCGCGGAGAGCGAGCCGCCGCGCACCTTGTGCGCCGTGTCGACGATCGATACGGCGTAGGCGTCGGCGATGTCCTTGAGGTCGCGCAGCGGGACGACGCGGTCGAGATACACGGTCTCGAGGCCCTGCGCGGCGCGGCGCGCACTGAGGATTCCCACGGCGCCGGAGATCGCGAGAATGGCGAGGAGCGATGCGACGAGCACGGCCAGGCGGCCGGTGATGCCGAGCTTCAAGTGCATTGCTGTTCTCCCCCGCAAGGTAAGCGCGCCTTCGGGCTCCGCCACCCCACGCAGCGGGAGCGCCCGCCTGCGGACGATTAGAGTTCTTGAACCGCCGAGAACATCAGGCGTCGGTGCTATGCCCGACGGCAGCATGAGCTCGAAAAGGGCTCTGACGTCCGGTCTAGGCGCTGCACATGCTCAACCGCGCAGGTTCAACCAACGGATAGCGAGGCGACGGCGCAGAGCGCGCGCAAGGTGCGCAACGCGCCGTCGGCTCCTCAAGAGGTCGACGTCGAGTGTCGGGCAAGGGCATTCGGGCATCAAGCGGCAGCCCCGTGTCTGCCGAGGCCGGCGGCTGCGCCGCGATCCGACCGGGCCCGGTCGCGCTGCCACGCGGAGAAACGTGTGGGCGTGCCGGGCCGCAGCGAGCGGGACTGTCCCGGCTGCTACGCCTCGGCCTCGCCCTGGCGGAACGGCGCGTACTCGGCCAGCGCCGCCATCTCGCGCGCGACGGCGCGCTTCTCGCGCTCGACGAAGTCGGCGACGGCGCGGCGGAAGCCGGGGTCGGGGATGTGGTGGGCGCTCCAGGTGGCGACGGGCAGGTAGCCCCGCTGGATCTTGTGCGTGCCCTGGGCGCCGGCCTCCACGCGCTTCAGCCCGCGGGCGATGGCGTGGTCGATGGCGGCGTAGTAGCAGGCCTCGAAATGCAGGAACTTGTACTCGCCGCGGCAGCCCCAGTTGCGGCCGTAGAGCGTGTCGCTGCCCTGGAAGTTGAGCGCGCCGGCGACCCAGTCGCCGTCCTTCTCCGCCATCACCAGCACGACCCTGTCGGCGTAGCGCTCGCCGATCAGCTCGAAAAAGCCGCGCGTCAGGTAGGGCACGCCCCATTTGCGATCGCTGGTGTCGGTGTAGAAGGCGTAGAAGGCGTCCCAGTGGACGGGCTTCAGGTCGGCGCCCGACAGCAGGTGCAGCCGGATGCCCGATGCGAGCGCCTGCGCGCGCTCCTTGCGGATCATCTTGCGCTTGCGCGACGCGAGGCTGCCCAGGAAGTCATCGAAGGTCGCGTAGCCGCGGTTCTCCCAGTGGAACTGCTGGCCCTGTCGCAGCAGCCAGCCGCGCCGCTCGAACGCCGCGCGATCCGCCTCCTCCAGGAACGTCGCATGCGCGGAGGAGAGGTCGAAGCGGCCGCAGATCGCCTCGACCGCGTCGATCAGCAGGGAGCGCAGCGCGTCGGGCGTCGGGTCGTCGGGCAGCAGATCGGCGCGGACGAGGAGCCGCGGCCCCGTCGCCGGCGTGAAGGGAACGGAGAGCTGCAGCTTCGGGTAGTAGCGCCCGCCGGCGCGCTGCCAGGCCTCCGCCCAGCCATGGTCGAAGACGTACTCGCCATAGCTGTGGCTCTTGAGATAGGCGGGGGCGCAAGCGAGAAGCCGCCCGTCGCCGGAGCGCACCAGCACGTGCTGCGGCTGCCAGCCGGCCTCGGCCGACACCGAGCCGCTCTCCTCCAGGGCCTGCAGGAAGGCATGCGCGAGGAAGGGATTGGCCGCGCCGGCGCAGGCGTCCCATTCCGCCGCGCCGACGGCGGCCAGGCGCGGCACGGCCGTGACGGCCGGCCCGCCGCTCATGTTCGTCACGGTCGCCGCGCGCTTCATGGCGCGAGGATGGAGAGAGACGGGCCGCGCGTCCAGCGCGCTGCGGCGAAGTGCCCCACCCCGGCCCTCCCCATCGCTGTCGCGACGGGGAGGGGGAAGTCCGGCGCGCTTCCTTCCCCCTCCCGGTGCGAAGCATGGGGAAGGTCGGGGTGGGGCCTTGATCAGCCGGCGGCGGCGCCGGCCATGTGCCGGCGCAGCGGGGCGCAATCGACGACGTGGCGGTCGAGCGCCAGTTCCTCGGGCGCGAGGCCGATCGCCAGGCCGACGAGCTGCGAGACGTGCAGGATCGGCAGGCCGAGGCTGCGGCCGCGGTTGCGCTCGATGTCCGGCTGGTAGGCGTCGAACACGGTGTGGCAGAGCGGACAGGGGGTGACGACGCACTGCGCGCCGGAATCGGCGGCGTTGGCGAGGTGGCTGCCGCTCATGGTCAGCGCGATCTTCTCTTCCGTCGAGACGACGTGGAAGCCGCAGCACTTGCTGGCGCCGGCATAGGGGACGGCGGTCGCGCCGACGATCTCGATCAGCCGGTCCAGCGCCGGGCGCGTGTCGGCGCCGCGGCCGAGCACGCCGGCCTGGACGCTCGGCGGCCGCTGGATGTGGCAACCATAGAAGGGCGCCACGCGCAGACCCGCGAGCGGTCGCGTCACCTTGGCGCGCAGCCCCTCGCCGCCGAGGTCGTCGGTCAGCACCCAGAGGAAATGCTTCACCGCGACGGAGCCGCGGAAGGCGAGCCCGTCCGGCGCCAGCGCGCGGTTGACCATGGCGCGCGCGGCCGCGTCGCGCTTCAACCGGGCGTTCGCTTCGACGAGATTGAGCAGGCAGGTGTCGCAGACGGCCACGAGGTCCCGCCCCATCTCCTCGGCCAGCGCCAGGATGCGGCCATTGGCCGTCAGGTGCAGCTCCTCGGAGATCGCGCGGAACTCGCGAGCACCGGTGCAGCCGGGGTTCTCCAGCGGCGTCAGGGTCAGCCCGAAGCGGCGGGCGACGGCCGCGGTGCTGACGTCGAGCTCGCGGCAGGTGCCCTTGGCCGAGCAGCCGGGGAAATAGGCGTAGCGGAGCGTCATGGGGATCCCTCGCCGTGCTCGTATGTGCGCCGGACGCTGTCGGCGCCGGGAGCGCGGCGCGCGCGCCAGGCTCCGAGGATGTCGGCCTTGCCGCGCCGGAAGAGCCTGAGGCCGAGCCGCAGCGCCCGCAGCGTCAGCCCGTTGAGCTGGAAAGCGACGCGGGCGCCGTCGGCGAAGCCGCGCTCCTTCACGACGGCGAGGAAGGCGGCGGCTCGGCGCGCGCCGGCGACATGGCCCTGCGCCGTGGCGAGCCGCTTCAGCGGCTCGATCGCCTCGCTGACGATCGGGATCTCGGCCGGGCAGACGCGCTCGCACTCGTAGCAGGAGACGCAGCTGAACACCTTGGCGACGGAGCCGGCGGTCGCGCCGCGCGCGGCGCCGTCGCGCGGGTCGAGTGCCAGCTCGGCGAGCGCCACCAGCACGGCCGGGCCGGCGAAGCCCGCGTCCTTCTGGGCGATCACTGGGCAGACGGACTGGCAGGCCAGGCACTGGATGCAGTCGCGCAGGTGGACGGAAGGCGCGAAGTCGTCGGCTGCGAGCGGCTCCGGGAAGCCGGGATACTCCTCGCGGCGCTGGAGCTGCGGCGCCACCGCGGCGAGCGTCGCCTCGTAGCCGTCCCGCGACGTCACGAGGTCGCGCACGACGGGCATGTTGCCGATCGGCTCGATCGTCATGCCGTCCTGCGCCTCCTCCCAGCAGGCGAGGACGGGCGAGCCGTTGACGTTGACGGCGCAGGTGCCGCACTTCTTCGACGTGCACAGCCAGCGGTATCCCAGGTCGACGCCCAGCGCCTCGTGCACGTGGTCGAGCACGTCGAGCACGCGCATCAGGCGCGTGCGCGGCACCTCGTAGCTCTCGAAGCGCGGCGCGGCATCGACCGACGGGTCGAAGCGGCGGATGCGGACGCGGATCGACCCGCCGGGCGCTACCCCAGGCGCTTCAGTAGTCGGCGTCGAAGAAGGGCTCACGGAGCTTCTCCGGCTTGAGATGCGGCGTCGGGATCGGCGCGGTGCGCGAGCGCCATTCGCCGCCCTCGCGGCGCAGCAGCGTCTTGCAGAGCCAGGTCTCGTTGTCGACGAAGGGATAGTCGTCGCGGAAGAAGGGCCCGCGGCTCTCCTTGCGCAGCAGGCCCGAGCGCACCGTCGCCTCGCAGGCGTCGAGCATGGCGGCGACGTCGAGCGCGTCCTGCCAGCCGGTGTTCCAGGCGCGCGACGCGCTCTCCAGGCGGAAGCGCGGCACCATCTCCGCGCGCACCTGCAGCAGTCCGTCGAGGGCGGCGTTGAGCTTCGCCTCGTTCTTGACGTAGCCGAGCTCCCACATGATCTCACGGATGCGCAGCTTGGCTGCGATCGGGCGGACCGCATCGGGCCCGGCCGGGCCGGCTTGCAGGAAGCCGAAGACGCGCTTCTCCTCGTCGGCGACGGCGCCCGCCGGCAGCGGCGCATCCGGGCGGCCGAGCGCCTCCTCGGCCGCCGCCTCGCCGGCCACCTTGCCGTCGTAGCTGACCGGGCCGACGCCGCCCAAGTAGTGGGAGCCGATGCCGCCGGCGAGGTAGAGGCCGGGCAGGCTCGTGGTCATGCGCTGCGTGTCGACGTCGATGCCGCCCTGGCGCATGTGCATGGTGATGCCGCACTCGATGCGGTCCTTGCCGACGTCGAGGCCGAGCTTGCCCCAGATCTTCGCCTGGTGCTGGTAGGCCATGATGGTCTCGGCGGGTATGTGGTCGTAGCCCGACCAGTAGCCGCCGTCCCAGCGCGCCTTGCCCGCCATGACCTCGCGCGCCAGCCGGCGGATCTGCTCGACATAGGGGGCGGAGGAGGCCGGGCTGTGCGTGCGCTGCTCGTAGAACATCTCGCCGGCCTGGTTGTAGAGGCGCGAGGTCTCCTCGGTGCCGAGCAGCGGGTTCGGGTAGAGGTGGTAGCGCATCCACGAGCGCGGCTCGAGGACGTCGCTGATGTGCCACCATTGGATCTCCAGGTTGGCGGTCTCGGCCCCCGCGCGCAGCGCCATGGCGATGCCGTCGGCCGACTGCTCGCGCGTGCCGGTGGAGCGCGTCGCCAGGTAGTCGGAATGCCCGGTCGCGAGCACCACCGCCTTGGCGCGCACGGCGAAGAACCGGCCGGACTTCAGGTCGAGCAGCGTCGCGCCGACGATCCGCCCCCCTCCCTGGCCCCCGTCCTGCAGCAGGCCCGTCGCGGCGCATTCCTCGTGCACGGGAATGCCGCGGCCGAGGATGGCGCGCCGCCGCTTGTCCATGATGATGACGCCCGAAGCGCCCTGCTTGTGCGAGACGATGGTGGGCGTGCGCGTCGCCGTCGCCATCAGCCGCCCGTCCTCGCCGCGCCGCCAGTAGACGCCGAGCTTCTCGAGGTCGGGGAAGAACTCCGTGCGCATGTACTTGCCCATGCGCAGGCAGTAGTCCTGGTCGGTCAGGTAGTGGTTGTAGTAGCGCACGGAGTAGCGCAGCCGGTCGTGGCCCTTCTGCTCCGTCGAGGTGTCGTGATAGGGCAGGTGGCTGGCGAAGATCGAGCAGCCGCTCTTGCCCATCAGGCCTTTCACGACGACGGCGACGCGGGCGCCCTTGTCGGCGGCCTTGAGCGCCGCGTTGGTGCCGGCAGCGCCGCCGCCGATCACCAGAACGTCCGTGTCCACCGACTCGATCATCGTCACGTCCCCAGCGCGGCGCGGCAGGTTTCCTTGCGCCCCACGCCGGGCAGCGCGGGCCGCGCATGAGCCGCGGGCAGCGCAGGCAAGCAGCGCAGGCAAGGCGTCTCGAGCCATGCGGCGAGCGACGGACCGGGATCCGCCCTGACCGAAGCCAGCATGCGCCGTGCCCGCCGGCCCCGGCCCTGCGAACCGGGGCTGGCTCCCATGCGCGCTGAGGCGCTTCTAGCGCTTCCGGCGAGCGGCCTTCGGCTTGCTCGCCTTGGCGGCCTTGCGCTTGGGCGCTGCGGCCTTCTTGGCGACCTTCTTGGCGACCTTGCGCGCGGCCGGACGGGACGCCGCGCGGGCAGGCGCGGCGATCTCGGCGATGCAGTCGATCTCCACCGCGCAGTTGGCCGGAAGCGCTGCGGCGCCGAGCGCGACGCGCGTGTGCTTGCCCTTCTCGCCGAACACCTCGACCATCAGGTCGGAGCAGCCATTGATGACCTTCGGGTGGTCGGTGAACTCCGGCGGCGCGTTGACGAAGCCGACCAGCTTGACGATGCGCGCGATGCGGTCGAGGTCGCCGACTGCGCCCTTCAGCGCGGCCAGGATGTTGAGCCCGACCTGGCGCGCCGCCTGGGCGCCCTGCTCGATCGAGTACTCGCGGCCGACCTTGCCCAGCCATTCCAGCTTGCCGTCCTTGAAGGTCACCTGGCCGGAGACGAAGACGAGGTTGCCGGTAACGACCCAGGGCACGTAGTTGGCGACGGGCTTGGCGACCTGCGGCAGGACGATGCCGAGATCCTTCAATCGGGCGTCGATGCGGCCGGGCATGGGCGGGCTCCTGTTGGGACGAGGACGGCGCGCACGCCTCTTAGCCTGGCGGCGGCGGCCCGCCAAGGGCCGTGCGCCGTCGCCCGCGCCTTACGGCCCCGCGCCTCACCGCCCCGTGCCTCATCGCCCCGTGCCTCACGGCCCCGAGCCTCATCGCCTTGCGTAGCGCAACGTGAGGTCGCCGCCGAGCCAGCGGACGGCGAAGGGGCGCTGCGGTGCAACGCGCGCCTCCAGCGCCGCGTCGGGCCGCAGCGCCAGGGCGAGCTCCGCCCAGCTCCAGTCGTTGCGCCCGATGGCGCGCGTGCCGTCCTGGCCGCCGACGAAATCCTGCGCCTGCCCGGTGCGCGCCTGGAAGGGCGCCGGGTCGTCGAGGCCGGCGCGGACGCGCGCGATCAGGCGGTCGAGCGCTGCCTGACCATCAGGTGCGACGGCGACGGCGTTGGCGCGCGCGACCAACGCCAGGAAGAGCAGCGGCTCGATGGAGAAGCGGTGGTAGTGCAGCGCCTTCGAGCCGCGCATCAGCTCGCGCTCGAGGAAGCCGTCGGCATCGACGTCGCCGAGCGCGGCAGCGAACCGCGTCAGGCCCCAGTCGAGCAGGTCGCGATCGCCGGCCGCGATGCCGGCGACCGACGTCGCCAGCGCCGCCCAATAGGCATGGTTGTTCGCCTTGTCCGACAGGCCGGGGCGCGGCGGGCGCATGTAGTACTGGGCGACCCGGTCGCCGATCGCCCGCAGCCAGCGCGCGATCCGAAGCGCCTGCGCCGGCGTCGCCGCGTCGCGGTTCTCGATGAAGGCAAGGGCGAAGGCGATGCTGCTCCATTTGCGCTCGTAGCCGCCCTGGGAGGTGACGGTGCCGAGCAGCGCCTCGGCCTCTGCCCAGGTGTCGAGCAGCGCCAGCACGCAAGCGGCGGCGCCCGGCACCCTGCGCATGGCCTGGTCGGCCTGCGTGGAGACCGCGCTCTCGTAGGCGCGCAGCGGCTCGAGCGCGCGCCGGTAGCTCGCCATGCGCTCGGGGTCGACCTCGGAGTAGTGGCCGCCGGCGCGATAGAAGGGCTCGACGATGACGTCGCGCAGCGGCGCGATGGGCGCCGGGCAGGGCCGCGGCTTTGCGGGTGCGGCCGCGGCGCGGACCGCCGCAGGGTCATAGGGAAGTCGGTAGGGCGGCTGTGCGCCTGACGGACCGGGGCGCGCCAGGCTCAGCCGGCAGTCGCGCGGGCCGCGTCGGCCGCTCGCGACGATGCGGCGATCATCGATGCGGCCGGCGAGCGCCAGCGGCTTGCGCTCGCTGCCGACGAGATAGTGGCCGGTCACGGTGACGGTGCCGTCCGCCGCCAGGGCCAGCGCCGACTCGTTGTAGCCGTCGGTGCCCGGACTGCCGCTCGCCCACGTCGCGCGCCCGTCGCGCAGCGCCGCCACGATGTCCATGCGCACGGCCGCCGACCCAGGCAGCGCCTGGCAGTCGAGCGCGCCGGCATAGAGACCATCGGCGGCGTCGGCCGGCGCCCCGACGAGCGCGGCGGCGGCGCATAGCGCGGCTGCTGCGCGGCGCGCCGCGCGTTCGCGAATCACTGCCGTAGCTCCGTCGCTGCCAAGGCAAGGCGGTCGTAGCACGCCAGCGCTCCCCGCTCCATGGGCGCCACGAGCACGGCGCTCAGCCGGCCGCGCCGGGCGGCCAGTCGCGCATCTCCACGCGCCCGTCGGCGTGGACCTCGAGGACGCGGTTGACGAGGTGGTCGAGGCGCTCGGCCGCATCGAGCGCCAGGTTGAACAGGCTGATCTGTCGCGTCCGGCCCACTTGCGGGATGATGATGATCAAGCCGTTGCGCACGTCGCGTCGGCCGAGCAGCGGCAGGAAGTCGCGCGCGTTGTTCGCGACGAAGACGAAATCGCGCGCCCGCAAGAGCGGCATCACGTTCCAGTCGCTGACGCCGGCTTGGCCGATGAACGTCACATGGGTCGCCGCGGGGCCGCGCCCCTTGGCGACGGCGACCAAGCCCGGGGGCCGGCACTCGTCGATCAGGATGCCGTCGATCACTCCGCCGCCTTCGGGCGGGCCTCGTCCCAGCGCTTCACCGCGTCGATCCCGTCGACCGGCAAGCTGGGGTAGTCCTCGAAGATCTGGACGTTGCTGTCGCCCTCGCGCAAATAGGCGAGGATCGTCTCCGCGGGCACGCGCGTGCCGCGGACGCAGGGCATGCCGCCGAGCATGTCCGGGTTGCTGACGACCGCGGCCTTGAGGCCCCGTCGCTTCGTCTGCATCGCTCGGCTCCTCTTCGCCGACGGTGTGCGGAGGATATGCCGCCTCCGAGATGGCATCAATCGGCGACAGCCCGGCGTGCAGCGCAGCCCCCGCTACCCCGCGCGGACCTCCTTGAGGAAGCCCGCCATCTCGCCCTGCAGCACGCGCGACTGCTGCGCGAGCTGCTCGGTGTGGCGCAGCATCTCGGCGGTGGCGCCGCCGGTCGAGCGGGCGGCCTTGCTCACCGCCTCGATGCGCTCGGCGACCGCGCGCACGCCGTCCACCGCCATGGCGATGTTGCGCGCGATCTCCTGCGTCGTCGCGTTCTGCTCCTCGACCGCGCCGGCGATGGCCGTGTTGGCCTCGGTGATGCGCTCGATGGTCAGGCTGATCTCGGTCATGGCGGTGACGGTCTGGCCGATGACGCCGCGCATGCTCTCGATCTGGCCGCCGATCTCGTCGGTCGCGCGGCCGGTCTGGGTCGCCAGGTTCTTGACCTCCGAGGCGACGACGGCGAAGCCCTTGCCGGCGTCGCCGGCGCGCGCCGCCTCGATCGTCGCGTTGAGCGCCAGCAGGTTGGTCTGCGCCGCGATGTCGGAGATGAGCTTGACCACCTCGCCGATGCGCTGCGAGGCGTTGTTGAGGCCCTCGACCAGCCCGACGGTGCGCTGCGCGGAGAGCGAGGCGTCCTGCGCCACCCTGGTCGCGTTGTTGACCTGCTTGGCGATCTCGCCCGAGGCGGCGTTGAGCTCCTCGGTCGCGGCGCCGACGCTCTGCACGTTGGCCGAGGCGTCCGTGGCGCTCCTCGCCACGGCTTCCGCGTCGCTGCCCGTGCGCGCCGCCGTCTCGGACACCGTGCGGGCGGTCCCGGCCAGCGTGCCGGCCGCGCCGGCGACGGTGCCGATGGCGCCGCCCATGGCCGTCTCGAAGCGCTGGGCGAGCGCCTGGATGCCGGCGCGCCGCTGCGCCTCGGCCTCGCGCTTGGTCTCCTCCTCGGCGGCGCGCAGGCGCGCGACCTCGGCCGCGTTGCGCTTGAACACCTCGAGGGTGCGCGCCATCTGGCCGATCTCGTCGCCGCGCTCCAGGTGCGGCACCTCGACCGCCTGGTCGCCGTGGGCGAGGCGCTCCATGGCCGCATCGATCTCGATCGTCGGCCGGGTGATCGAGGCGGCGAGGAACCACGCGGCGAGAATCACGAACAGCCCGGCGCCGGCCGAGATCAGCAGCGCGTCGCGCTCCGAGCCGGCGACGGTCTCGTCGGCCGAGCGCGCCTTGGCCGCCAGCGTTGCCGCAGCCGCCGCCAGGCTGTCGCGCTGCATCTGCGGCGCCTTGATCGCGGCCTCGACCGCGGCAGTCTGCGCCCGCAGCGCCTTGGCGTCGGCCTCGAAGCCGCGCAGCGTCGCCGACATCGCGACCATGGT
>JAEULF010000174.1 GCA_016793965.1 Alphaproteobacteria bacterium
CAACAACGACACGATCGATGCCGGCGCGGGCGCCGACACGGTCGATGCCGGAACGGGCAACGACCATGTCAGCTCCGACGGGTCGGAGGGCATCACCTTCATCACCGGCGGCACGGGCACCGACCACCTGTTCTGGACCGGTACCAACGCCACGGCGATCACCCTCGACATCGCCACGCTCGGCTTCGAGGGCTTCTATGACCAGCGCACGGTGACGGTGAACGACGTGCTGTCGTCCGGCACGGCGGGCGTCGCGGTGACCATCGACGGCGGGCTCGGCGACGACACGATCTCCGGCAACACCGGCAACGATACGCTGGAGGGAGGCGCCGGCATCGACTCCGTCGACGGCGGCAACGGCGCCAACACGATCGACGGCAACGCCGGCGACGACACCCTGGTGTCGGGCACGGGCAACGACACGCTGCAAGGCGGCGCCAACAACGACACCATCGCCTCCGGCACCGGCAACGACACGGTCGACGGCAACACCGGCAACGACACGATCGACGGCGGCGGCGGCACCGACAGCATCCTGGCCGGCACGGGCATCGACAGCGTCAATGGCGGCGGCGGCAGCGACACGATCGACAGCGGCAACGACGCCAACGCCGACACGATCACCGGCGGCGCCGGCAACGACTTCATCACCATCGACGGTGGCGAGACGATCACCGACATCCTCGGCGGCGCCGGCCAGGACACGCTCGTCATCACCGGGGCGACGAACTACGCGTTCAACCTGGTGACGCAGCAGTTCGAGACGGTCACCGGCGGCAACGGCAACGAGTCGATGACCGGCGGCGCTGCCGTGTCGGAGAGCGTCGCCGGCGGCGCAGGCAACGACTCCCTCAACGGCGGCGGCGGCGCGAACGCCGATACCTTCGACGGCGGCGGCGGCAACGATACCGTGATTGCCGGCACCGGCGCGGACACGGTCCAGGGCGGCGCCAACGACGACTCCGTCGACGCTGGGAACGGCAACAACACGGTGGATGGCGGCGGCGGCAACGACACGGTCCTCGCCGGCACCGGCGCCGACACGATCGACGGCAACGCCGGCAACGACACCATCGCGTCGGGCGCCGGCAACGACACGGTCTACGGCGGCGCGGGCGCCGACACCATCGACGCCGGCACCGGCAACGACCAGGTGTTCTTCGACGCCGCCGACGCGCTCGGCAACCTCAACGGCGGCGCCAACAACGACATCCTGCAGGTCGATGCCGCCTCGGGCGGAGTCAATGCCGACCTCTCGCTCTCGGCCGGATTCGAGACGGCGATCGGCGGCGCCAACGCCGACACGTTCCTGGGCGGCGGCGGCGTCACCTCGATCGACGGCGGCGCCGGCAACGACAGCCTGGTCGGAGCGGCGGCAGTCGAAACGATCAACGGCGGCGCCAACGACGACACGCTGGGCGGCAGCGGCGGCGTCGACTCGATGGACGGCGGCGCCGGCGACGACCTTATCCTGTGGGACGGCGCGGACGCCATCACCGGCAACGCCGGCATCGATACCGTCAACGTCTCCGCCGCCGGAGCCTTCGTCCTCAACCTGGCGACGGCGCTCGTGGAGATCGTCAACGGCAACACGGGCGACGAGACGCTCGACGGCGGCGCGGCAGCCGCTGCGGTCACGATCGACGGCGGCGCCGGCAACGATAGCGCAGCCGGCGGCGCGGGCGCGGACTCGCTGTTCGGCGGCGCGGGCGTCAACACGCTGGCCGGCGGCGGCGGCACCGATACGATGCTGGCCGGCACCGGCGCCGGCGATAGCGTCGATGGCGGCGCTGCGAACGACAGCATCCTCGGCGGCGCGGGCACTGATACCGTGGCCGGCGGCGCCAACGACGACACGGTGGACGGCGGCGGCGCGGCCGACAGCATGGACGGCGGCACCGGCAACGACACCATGGCCGGCGGCGCGGGCGCCGACACGATGCTCGGCGGCGCCAACGACGACAGCCTGGCAGGCGGCACGGGCGCCAACGACAGCCTCGACGGCGGCGGCGGCAACGACGAGCTGACGATCGACGACGTCGGCGACGCGTTCGACGGCGGGGCCGGCACGGATGTGGTCACGGTCTCGACAGGCGGCGCGGCCGTCACCATCGACATGGCGGCGACCAACGTGGAGGCCGTCACCGGCGACACCGGCGACGACACGATCACGGCGGTCGGCGCGGCCGCGGCGGTGACGATCGACGGCGGCGGCGGCAACGATTCGATGATCGGCGGTGCTGCCAACGATACGATCGCCGGCAGCGCCGGCACGGACACGATGGACGGCGGCCTCGGCCAGGACACGTTCACGGGCGGCGCGGGAGCCGATCACTTCGTCGCCGACGCGACCGTCGGCAGCGACGACACCATCCAGGATTTCGCGGACGGTACGGACATCCTGGACCTCCAGGCTTACGGCCTGGTCGGGGTCGGCGACCTGACCTTCACGCTGGTCGGCGCGGACACGCTGATCGAGGTGACGGCAGGCGGCCAGGACGTGTTCTTGGTAGTCGGCGTGGCGCCAGGCGCCTTCGACGCATCCGACTTCATCTTCTGAGCCCGCGGAGAGGGGATGAAGAAACGCGAAGGGGAGGCCAACCGGGCCTCCCCTTCGTCGATGCGCTCGCGGCACGCCGTCGGCGCGAATGCCGCTCTTCAGCGACGTTGACGCGCGCGCGGCAGCCCTTCGGTCATCCAGCGCCAGGCATCCGCGACGATGCGGTCGATCTCGGAATGCTCGGGCAGCCAGTCCAGGACCGCTCCGGCGCGACGAACGTCGGCGACGAGGGAAGGCGGGTCGCCCGACCGGCGCGGCGCTGTCCTCGCGTGCACGGGGCGGCCCGTGACGCGCTCCGCGGCGGCGATCACCTGACGCACGGAATGGCCCGTGCCGGTCCCCAGATTGACGGCGGCAGAGGCTCTGCCGGCCAGGAGCCTGTCGAGCGCCGCGACATGGGCGGTTGCCAGGTCGCTGACATGCACGAAATCGCGGACGCAGGTGCCGTCGGGCGTCGGGTAGTCTGTGCCGAGGACCGAGAGCGGGAAGGCCGGATCAGTGGCGCGCAGGGCGAGAGGGACAAGCCGCGTTTCAGGGTCATGGTCCCAGCCCGTCTCGCCGTCGGGATCGGCGCCGGCGGCGTTGAAGTAGCGCAGGATCGCCCAGCCGATGCCGTGCGCCGCTCCGTAGTCGCGGATCGCCTGCTCGGCCGTGAACTTGGACCAGCCATAGGGGCTGATCGGGCGTTGCGGGTGGTCCTCGTCGATTGGCACGCGGTCCGGCATGCCGTAGGTCGTGCAGGAGGACGAGAACACGATGGCCCGCGTTCCCTGGGCGCGCATGGCATCGAGGACCGCGACGGTGCCCCCGAGATTGGTGCGCCAGTAGAGGCCCGGGTCAGCGACGGATTCGCCGACATAGGCGAGTGCGGCGAAATGCAGCACGGCGACCGGCCGGTGCGCCGCCATGGCAGCCTCCAGCCGGGCCCGGTCCGTGATGTCCCCGACCTCGAGCGGTCCCCAGCGCACCGCCCAGCGGTGCCCGCGGAACAGCGAATCATAGGCCACCGGCCGGTAGCCGGCTGCCGCGAGCGCCTTGCAGGCATGGCTGCCGACATAGCCGGCTCCGCCGGTGACGAGCACTGTGCCGCGGGAGGTCGCGCCGGCGCGCTCTGCAGCGGCCCTGCTTGCCTCGGACATTGCGAACCATCATAGAGTGGCGACGAGAACGAGCGATGGCCGGCGCGGCCGAGGGCGGCCGCGCGGCGGGCCGGACGATGGCGGCAACGGAGCCATGACGCAAGAGATCCCGGGGGTGACCTACATCGTCCCCGTCTACAACAAGGCACGGCACCTCGAAGCCGTCCTGGCGGCCATCCGCGCTCAGGTCGGCGAGTTCCGCCGGCAGTACGTCTTCGTGGATGACGGCTCGACCGACGGCTCGCTCGACCAGCTGCAGCGGCTGACCGCAGGCTGGCCCGACACGGTCATCGTCACCCAGCGCAACGGCGGCTCGGCCAGGGCGACCAATGTCGGCATTCGCCTGGCCTCCCTGCCGTTCCTGAAGTTCGTCGATGCCGACGACTTGCTGACCCGGGACGCGACGGCGGTGCTGCTGTCGGCGCAGCACCGGACCGGCGCCGTGGCGGCTTTCGGCGACAGGTCGTTCTTCTCCGATCCGGCCGAGGTCGATCTCGCTGCCAAGGGCGACGCGGCGCCGGAGTGGGAGGTGATCCATGACCCGCTGCCGCGCGCCTTGCGCAACTCGTTGTTCAACCCGACCCAGTTCCTGGCGCCTGCCGACGCGGTCAGGCAGGCCGGCGGCTGCGACGAGCGCGTCGTGCACTCGCAGGAGTACTCCCTGACGCTGCGTCTCGCGCGCCAGGGGCACTTCGTCCATGTCAAGCAGCGCGTCGCGTGGCTGGCCGAGGATGCCAGCGGCAGGCTGTCGAACGATACCGGTAGACAGCTCCAGCGCGTGACTCGTGCCGTCGGCTTCTTCGTCGGCGACCATCCCGAGCTGCCGTGGACGATGCGCCAGGCCGCTTATCGCCGCGCCTGCGGGCGGGCGTGGAAGCACCAGCGGCGGCACCGGGGCGCCGGGATCGGGTCTTCCTGGTTCTGGAGCAACGTCCTGGCCTATCTGCCCTTGCCGCGCGATCATGCGCGCGGGATCGCGAGCGCGGCGCTCGCGTTCGATCCGCCGCCGAGCGACGTGCCTGCCGGAATGCGGGCACCGGCGGCTTCAGGGAGGTGACGGCAGATGTGCGGGCTCGCAGGCCTGTTGTCGCCGGGACCGGGTCTCGACGAAGCCGCGCTGCGGCGCGTCACCGCGGCGATGGCGAGCAGCCTCGCGCATCGCGGGCCCGATGCGGACGGCTTCTGGTTCGACCCGACCGTCGCACTCGGATTCGGCCATCGGCGCCTGAGCATCATCGACCTGTCGCCCGCCGGCGCGCAGCCGATGGTCTCGGCCGACGGCCGCTGGGTCATCACCTACAACGGCGAGTTCTACAACTTCCAGGACGTGCGGCGCGATCTCGACCAGCGCCGGGCCATCCGGTGGCGGGGCCATTCGGACACCGAGGTGCTGATCGAGGCGATCGCGACCTACGGCGTCGCCGAGGCCCTGGCGAAGGTCAACAGCATGTTCGCCTTCGCGCTGTGGGACAGGGCCGAGCGCGTGCTCTGGCTGGCGCGCGACCGCATGGGCGAGAAGCCGCTCTACTATGGTTGGGTGGGGGGGTGCTTCGGCTTCGCGTCCGAGCTGCGCTCCTTCCGGCACATGCCCGGCGGCACCGACCTGGCGATCGACAGCGACGCGGCGGCCGCCTATCTGCGCTTCGGGAACGTGCCGGCGCCTCGCTCGATCTGGCAGGGGATCCGCAAGCTGCTGCCGGGCCATCTGGCGCGGCTGCCTTTGGCGGCGCCGGCCGGCGCCGCTCCGTCGGTCGCGCCCTACTGGTCCGCGCGCGCCGTCGCCGAGGAAGCGGCGTCGCGGCCGTTCTCGGGCAGCGCTGCCGACGCCGCCGACGCGCTGGAGGCCCTGCTCGTCGATGCGGTGCGGATACGGATGGTGTCCGACGTGCCGCTTGGCGCGTTCCTGTCCGGCGGCATCGACAGCTCGACCGTTGCGGCGATCGTCCGGCGGCGCCTCGAACGGCCGCTGCGGACCTACACGATCGGCTTCAGCGCGCCGGCCCAGGACGAAGCGCCGTTCGCGCGCGCGATCGCACGTCATCTGGGGACGGAGCACGAGGAGTTCACGGTCGACGAGCGCGAGGCCCTTTCGGTCGTTCCTCGGCTCGGCACGCTCTACGACGAGCCTTTCTCGGACACCTCGCAGATCCCGACCTACCTCCTGGCCCGCTTGGCGCGCCAGCACGTAACGGTGGCGCTGTCGGGCGACGGCGGCGACGAGCTCTTCGCCGGTTATCCGCGCCAGTGGCAGGCGGCGGAGCGCTGGCGTCGGCTGGCGGCCGTACCGTTGCCGCTGCGCCGCCTGGTCGACGCGGCCGCTCAGGCCGTGCCGGCCGAGGCCGTGGATGAGGCGCTCGCCTGGACGGGCGGCAGGCGCGGCGCACGGCTCGGCTCCGGGCTGCGCCGTCAGCTCGCGGCCTGGGGGGCGCCGACCGTGATCGACCTGGCCCGCGCCAGCCTGACGCGGCTGCACCGCGCGCGCGACTTGATGATCGATCCGCCGCGCGCCGCGCCGCCTGGCTCCGGAGCGGATCTGGGCGCCGATCTAGGGGCGGATCTGGGGGCGGCGACGCTCGACGATCCCTTGAAGGCGATCCTGTTCTGCGACTCCCAGACCTACCTGCCGGACATGCTGCAGACCAAGATCGACCGCGCGACGATGGCGGTGAGCCTGGAGGCGCGGGCGCCGCTGCTCGATCACCGGATCGCCGCCTTCGCCTGGTCGCTCTCGCCCGACCTGCTGCGCGGCCCGGGCGGCGCCGGGAAGCAGCCGTTGCGCGACGTCCTGCGCCGGCACGTCCCGGAGGCGCTGTTCGAGCGTCCGAAGCAGGGCTTCGATCCGCCGATCGCCGATTGGCTGCGCGGTCCGTTGCGCGACTGGGCTGAGGATCTGCTGAGCCCGGCGCAGCTCGCCTCCGGCGGGGTGCTGCGGGCGGCGCCTGTGCGCCGACGCTGGCAGCAGCTGCAGGCAGGCTACGGCGGCGGGCGCTACCAGGTGTGGAGCCTGGTCATGCTGCAGGCCTGGCTGCGCGCGCAGCGCGAGGAGGGTGCCGCTGCGGCGTCGGGCGGGCCCGGCGCCGCCGTCGCGCAGCAGCGCGCGCCTGCGGGCTGAGCCCGCGTCAGCTCGGCCGCTGGCCCATGACGGCGACGCAGTCCGTCCCGCGGCTGCTCAGCTGCTTGCAGATGCTGTTCGCCGCGTCCCGGGTTCGCAGCGGTCCTGCCTCGACGCGGAAATAGGTTCCCTTGCCCAGGATCTCGACGCGGGCCACGGCGACGTCAAGGCCGGTGAGGATGTCAGGGTGCCGGCGTTGCAGCTCGGTCCAACCGTCCCGGGCGGCATCGGCCGAGCGGTAGGCGGCGAGGCGGACGCGCCAGCCTGCGGTCTCGCCGGCTTGCGGCGGCGGAGGAGCGGGAGCCGCAGCGGGGAGGCGAGTCAGCGCCGCCTGCTGCGCTCGCGCGTCGGACGCGCGCTCGGCGATCGGTGGCGAAGCAGCCGGAGGCGATGAGGCCGTTGCCGAGGGGATCGGCGCATTGGGCTCCGCGATCGGCTTGCTCGATGGCGCAGCGACCGGCGGCAAGGGGATCGTCGCGGCTCCGCTGGCGGATGGTCGGCTATGCTCGGCACGTTCGACCAAGCTGCGCACGCGGTCGAAGAAGCTGCGGCCTTGGCGGTCCTCGCCGCGTGCGAATTCCGGCGCGTCGATCGGCCCCGATGTCACGTCCGCCCGCGCTGGTGCCCGGTCGTCGGCGGCGCCCGGCCCTCCCTCGCGGCGGGCATTGCCGGCCTGCGCCGGCTCGCGCCGTCCTCCCTCGGGATTGCGCCGCTCCGGACGCCAGGCGACGGTGCTGGCGTCCACGATGTAGCTGTTGGCGACGATCGATCCAGGGCGAGAAGCCGCGGGCGCCGCAACGCCCGCCGCGCGCAGCGCACCCAGGCGCAGGCGCGCTTCGGGAACGCCTGCAGCGGCGGCATCCGCCAGCCAGCGCGCGGCGATGGCATTGTCGGCCATCAGCCCGACGCCCGACGCGCTCATGACGCCGAGGACGTGCATCGCCGCCGGGTGCCCGCTGTCGGCGGCCTGCCGCAGCAACCTGACGGCCTCGTCGGCGTTCGCGCGGGTACCGCGGCCGCCGAGATGCAGGGATGCCAAGGCGAGCATGGCGTCCGGCTCGTCCTTGTCGGCGGCGAGTCCGTACCAGCGCAAGGCGGCGTTGTCATCGCGCTCCCCGATCAAGCCGAGCTCGAGGATCTGGCCGAGCAGCAGGGCGGCGCGCCCATGACCCTGCTCGGCCGCGCGCCGGTACCAAGCTGCCGCTGTCTCGATGTCGGCCGCGCTGCCGATGCCGAGGTGATGGTGCAGCCCGAGCATGTATTGCGCGACCGGGTAGCCGCGCTCGGCGGCGCGCAGCAACATCCGCCGTGCCGCCTCGGGGTCGGCCTCGACCCCGCGCCCGAGGCGGAGCATCTCCGCCGCATTGACCTGTGCCGCGAACGACCCGCCATTCGCCTGGGCCGCCCAGATCCGATAGGCAGTCGGAAAGTCGCCAGCCGCATAGGCGGCCATCCCGGGATCCGTCGTCGCCACCGGCGCGTCACTGGCGATGCTCGGGCGCCAGCCCCCCGACGCGGAGAGGCAGCCCAGGGCCAGGAGCACGAGGAACCCGGCCGTCGGCAGCCAGAGCGGGCCGCGGTGCTGTCCGGGTAGAGTGCTCGAACCGTGGGTCCAGGAAGCAGACATGGGCGCAGACTAGCAGCGCGCTGGCGGCGATTCGTTAATCTGCAAGCCAGCGGGTACGCAACTTCAGATAGCAGATCGCAAAGGGAAGTACCGCCAGGATGGCAACCGTCGGCCACATGCCGATCGCATAGCGCGGCAGCGCTGGCTGGAGCCCGGCCGTGGCCAGGAAGACCGCGTGCGTCGCTGCCGCCGCGACCGCTCCGAGCATGAGCATGCGGCCGATCGGGTCGCACGATCGCGGAAAGGCGAGCCAGGCCGCCAGGGCCAGCCAGGACGAGAGGAATGCGAGAGCGAGGCCGCAGCGGACCAGGATGACCATGGGCAGCGGGTAGATGTGCAGGGTCACGGGATCGAGCGGGACCGACGCCGCCGCGCGCGCGAAGCTCGACCTGATCAGGTCGGCTTCCGCCTGGGTCACGAACGGCGGCGGCACCCAGAGCCCGAGATAGCTCTGCGCCACGGCCTCGGCGTAGGCGGCCGGCCGCCTCGTGACGAAGTCGAGGCCGAAGGCCGTCACGGCAGCACGGTCGATAGAGCCCACTGCGCACGCCGCTGCCGCCGCAGCGCCGCAGCGCTGCGCGCGCGCGGCCTCGACGGCGGCATCCCAGGCGTACCTGTAGAGCAGGGGATTGTAGGCGGCGATGTCGATGATCTGGTCGGCGAGCCATCCGGCGCCGGTCTGCATCGCGGCGCGGTACGGCGCTGCGAGGGGGACGATCGCGCCGCGGATCGCCGGGTGCTCCGACGGCGCGCCGGTGACGAGCAGGGGCGCCACCTTGCCGAGCAGGCTGAATCCGAAAAAGGAGCCGGTGACGCTGGACCCGTGGCGGGCTTGCTGGATCACGGTACCTGCAGCCCAGAGTCCCGCCGCAGGCAAGCACAGTGCAAGAATGGAGGTGCCGAGAAAAGCGGCGCGTCCTGGGACGATCATGCCGGATGCGCGGCGGAGGGCAGGCCATGCCAGCGCGACCAGCCCGGCGACGAGCGCCATGTCCACGGGCCGGATCAGGATTCCGGCGCCGACGCAGGCGCTGGCGGTCGCCAGGGCGGACCGCGATCCCGTGCGCAGATGCGTAGCTGCCGCGGCCAGCATTCCCAGCAGCGCCACGAGATGCGGCGCTTCAGCCATGACCATGAAGCCATGGCGCAGCACGGCGGCGTTGCCGACGAGAAGGAGGAGGAGCGTCAAGCCGACGGCCGCCGACCGGACCAGCCGGGCGCACGCGGTCGCCAGGGCGGCAGCGGCGGTGCCATAGGCGACGACTTGCAGCGCCGGCACGGCGGCGATGCTGCCGAACAGCGCAATGACCGCATGCAGGAAGGCCGGATAGCCGATCGGCCGGATCGGTTGCGCCGTCATGTAGCTTGAGGAATCGGGCGTCAGGATCGGCCCGCCGGGTCCCATCGCCAGCGCTGCGACACAGGCGGCCGCAGCGATGAGCGCATAGGCCGCTGGCAGGGCGAGAGGTCTCGCTGCTGCGGCCGCGTCGGCGCGGACCGCACGTCCGGCCAGAGGCCCGGCGCTCATCTCAGCGCCGGCCGGCGATCATGCGGCGGGCATCGCCGGCGATCTCCCACACGCCGCCCTCGATGGCCGTCACCAGCTTCGCGAGGTAGCCCACCAGCGCGATGACGACTGCGGCCTGCTGCTCGACGCCCAGCAGGACGAAGGCGGCGACGGCAGCTGCCTCTCCTGGCCCGGCGCCGATCAGCGACAGCGGCACCACGGTGCCGAGCACGCCCGCCATGCTGCCGAACAGGAAGGCGACCGGCGCCGTCTCGATCCCCAGGCCGAGCGTCGCCACGTAGATCGCGCCGGTCCAGCCGAGCATGATGACGATCGAGAGCAGGCCGGAGGCCAGCAGGAATCCGCGACGCCCGGCGGTCGCCTCCCAGATGCGCAGCAGGAGCCGCCGGATCCGCGGCACGGCCAGCGCGGCTGCGCAGCCGGCGGCAGCGATGGCGCCCGCCACCAACAGCGCGTCGCGGTCGAGCGCGATGCCGCGCTCCGCCCGCAGGGTGACGAAGGGCAGGGTTGCCAGCGCGATCCCGACGGCGGCGGACATCCCGACCGCGCGATCGGCCAGCAGCGCCAGCAGCAAGCGCGGCGTCGTCACGCCGATCGCGACGGCGCGCACCTTGAAGAAGCGCGAGATCTCCAGGCCGACCTGCATGGGCACGACGACGTAGTAGAACATCGACTGGAGGTGGATGCGGTGCGCGTCGCTCCAGGGAAGGTGCACGGCGAAGGCGGCGAGAGTGGCTTTCAAGCGGAGCGCGGCGACGGCCACCGTCGCGCGGTTGATCGCCAGGCTCAGCAAGATGAGCCAGAGGTTCGCCGCGCGATCCTGCTGCTCCGCCGAGCCGAGCAGCCAGTCGACCGCGAGGCCTACGCCGAGCGGCACCGCCAGCAGCTTGAGGATCAGCAGCACGCGCTGGCGCTGGGTGAGCCGCGGCAGCTCGCGCGGCGCCGCGAGCGCATCGGCGTCGGCGCCTGAGGCGCCGGCGGCGGGGTCGCGTGCCTCGGGACCGGTCATGACGGCTTGTTGATGACCTGCTTCAGGAGGTCGGCGAGCAGGCCGAGAGCGAACACCACGATCGCGATCACCAGGCTGCCGACAGCCAGCAGGAAGGCGCTGTGGATCTGGAAGATGAACCCGAAGACCAGCGACACGCCGGCGAGCGCCACGCAAGCGCCGCACAGCAGCAGGAAGATCTTGATCGGATCGTAATAGAGGATCGCCTGCACGATGTACTGCAGCGTGCGCGCGGAATCGAGGACCAGGCGGACCTTCGTGCGGCCGATCCGCTTGTGATACGCGACCGGCAGGTAGGCGACGGTCAGGTCGTTCATCATGTAGGCGAGGGTCAGCGACGTCGTGAACGAGAACGTGTTGCAGAGGTGCCGGAAGTAGGGAAGCACGGTCGCCCGGGCGAAGACGCGCAAGCCGGAGTTGATGTCGGGGATCGACCGCCCGGCCGCGAACTCCACCATGCGCTTGAGCGCCCAGCGCAGCGGCATCTTGAAGAGCGACTCCCGGTAGTGGTCGCCGGTTCGCTGCGCCACCGCCATGTCGAAGCCGCGGCGATGGAGCGCGACGAGCTCGGGGATGCGGTCGATGGGATAGGTGCCGTCGGCGTCGGTGATGGCGACGATCTCGTGGCTCGCCGCGGCGATGCCGCTCTTCAGGGCCTTGCCGTATCCGAGGTTCTGCACGTGGCGGACGACGCGGGCGCCGGCGGCGGCCGCGATCTCTCCCGTGCGGTCGGTCGAGCCGTCATCGACGACGACGATCTCGCAGGGGACGAGGCCCGCGCGCTCGAGCACCGTCCGCGCCGTCTCGACCGTGGCCGCGATGGCGCCCTCCTCGTCGAAGGCCGGGATGACGACCGAGATCATCAGGCTGCTCCCGCCACGGCAGGACGGCCGGACGGAGCGGCGGCGGGCGCAGCGCGCAACCGGCCGAGCCACACGTGCAGCGACGCCAGGCCGTACAGGCGATGGCTGTTGTCGCGCCGCCGCGCGTCGTGCTCGGCCCGCAGCGCTGCCACGGCGCCGCCGTCGATCATGCCTTGGGCGACGTCGCCCTGCAGCAGGTCTCCGATGGCCGTGGTCCAATGCGCCACGGGGGCGTTGAAGCCGCGCTTGCGCCTGTCCAGGACCGCGCGGGGCAGCCGCGCGCGCTGGCTGCGCTTGAGCACGCGCTTGCCTGCCGCCCCGGCGAGCTTCAGCTCGGCCGGGAGGCTCGCGGCGAACTCGACGAGATCGGAATCCAGGAAGGGAGCTCGCGATTCCAGGCTGTTCGCCATGGCGGCGCGGTCCACCTTGACGAGGATGTCGTCGGCTAGCCAGGTTTTCGTGTCGACGTAGAGCGCCTGATCGAGCGGGTCGCAATCCTGCACGTCGGCGAAATGCGATCGGAAGGGCGCCAGCGGATCGATCGTCGCGACCTCCCGGCGCATGTGCGGCGCCAGCAGGGCGAGCCGCTCGTCGGCGTCGAAGATCATGCGCCACCCGACATGCGCATCCTGCCACGGCGCGCCCTGGCAAGCGAGGAAGCGGCGCAGGCGGTAGTCGAAGCTCACCTTGCCCCGGCTCGCCGGCACGAGGGCCGACCAAGCGCTGCCCGCGGCCCGCAGGAGCCCGGCGGGCAGGCAGTCGAGCACGCGGTGAAGGCGGTCGGCGAGATAGGTCGGGTAGCCGGCGAACAGCTCGTCGCCGCCGTCCCCGGACAGCGCCACGGTGACGCGCTCGCGCGTCATCGCGGCCAGCGCATGGGTCGGCAGGAAGCTGCTGTCGCCGAGCGGCTGGTCGGCCGCCCAGAGAAGGTCGGCCAGCCGGCCCGGGTCGGCAGCGACCATGCGGTCGGCATGGGTCGTGCCGAGATGCGTCGCGGTCGCGCGCGCCTCCGCCGCCTCGCCGTATCCGGGCTCGGCGAAGTCGATCGAGAAGGTAAGGACGCGCTCGGCCGGGGTGGCCTGCGCCATCGCGGCGGCGACCGTGCCGCTGTCGACCCCGCCGGACAGGAAGGCGCCGAGGGGCACGTCCGCGATCATCTGCGAACGGACCGCGGCGTCGATGCGCTGCGCCAGCTCGTCGGCGGCAGCGTCGAGGGAGGCGAATTGCCGCTTGCGGGCGAAGTGCGGGGCCACGTCCCAGTATCGCCAGGTGCGCGCCGGCCGGCCGCGGGCCGCGACCATCGCATGCGCCGCCGGCAGGCTGCGCACGCCGCGCAGCAGCGTCGCGGGAGCCAGGACATAGTTGTGCGCGAGGTACTGCGCGAGCCCCTCTGGGTCGATCTCGCGCGAGACGGCCGGGTCGCTGACGAGCGTCCTGATCTCCGAGGCGAAGGCGATGCCGCCGCCCGGCAAGGCCGCGTGGAACAGCGGTTTCTCGCCGAGCCGGTCGCGGGCGATGAACACCTGCTGCCGGCGCGCGTCCCAGAGCCCGAAGGCGAACTGCCCGCGCAGCCGCTCCAGGCAATCCGTGCCCCACTGCTTGTACGCCTCGATCAAGACCTCGGTGTCGCCGCTGGTGCGGAAGCGCGCTCCTGCCGCGGAGAGCTCCCGGCGCAGCTCCCGGAAATTGTAGATCTCGCCGTTGTAGACGAGCGCGAGCCCGGCCTCCGGGTCCAGCATCGGCTGGTGGCTGCGCGGATCGAGATCGATGACGGACAGGCGGCGATGGACCAGGGCCGCCGGCCCCTCGGCCCAGATGCCCTCGGCGTCCGGGCCGCGATGCGCCATGCGCGCCGCCATGAGCTCGAGGGTGGCGCGGTCGGCGATGTCGGTCCAGCTGATGCGCCCGGCTATGCCGCACATGGTGCCTCGCAGACCTCCACGGTGAACGCGCTGTCCCGGCCGACGGCGACCCTATACAGGCTCGCACCGGCATCGCTCAACATCCGCGGCGTCCGGCTGCGCGGCACGACTAGCGATGCCTGGCGGACGGTTCCGCGCCCGGTGCCGGCGCCGGCGTCGGCCCGGCGATCGCCTTGCGGATGATCATCAGCATCACGGCGACGGCATGCCGGGGCTTGATCTTCTTGCCCTCCTCGTAGCCGCGGCCGTGATAGCTGATCGGCACCTCGTAGACCATGCGCGCCTTGCGCACGATGTCCGCAAGGATCTCCGCGTGCTGCTCCCAGCCGTCCGAGCGCAGCAGGGCAGGGTCGAGCAGGCCGCGGCGGTAGAGAAGGTAGCAGCTGTAGATGTCCGTAAAGGTGGTGTTGTTCAGGAGATTGAAGAGCAGGGTGAGGAGCCGGTTGCCCGCCTTGTGCATGAAGTAGTGGACGCGCGTGTAGCGCGGCGCCAGGAACCGGCTGCCGAGCACGATGTCGGCGCGGAATGCCATGGCAGGCATCAGGAGGACGCCGTACTCGCTCGGGTCGTATTCGAGGTCGGCGTCCTGGAACAGGACATAGTCGCCGGTCGCGGCCAGCAGCCCGTCGCGCACGGCGGCACCCTTGCCGCCATTGGCCGGCCGGGAGATCAGCGCGTCGTAGAGCTCGGGCCGGCTGCGCAGCGCGTCCGCCGTGCCGTCCCGGCTGCCGTCATCGACGACGATCAGCTCGAAGGCGGCGCCGGGGACGCTGACCGCGCGCACGCGCTCCAGCACCGTCAGCACGGTCGCTGCTTCGTTGTAGACGGGGACGACGACGGAGACCCGCATACGTGGCCGACCAGCAGGCAAGGGGAGCGCGGATCACTGGCGCGACGGCGTGCCGTGCGACGGCTTGACCGCTTGGACGACCACGTTCTTGCCGAACAGCGGCCAGCAGACCCGGTCGAGCACGCGGCTGACCGGAAAGGCGACGGAGTCGTAGAGCATGACGGCGCGCCGGTCCAGCGTGGCGCTCTCGCCGGCGACGAAGCGGTGGAGGAGGGCGGCCAGGAAGCCGATGCTGTCCGCATAGGCCGCCCGCTCGATGCGGAGCCCGGCCTGCTCGACGAGCGCTGCCAGGGGGCGGCGGCGGTAGCGGCGGACATGGCCGACGGCGCGATCGAGCGGGCCGTAAAGCACCTGGAAAGCCGGCACGTAGAGCAGGAGCCTGCCCCCCGGCCGCAGCGCGCCGGCAATCGCCTGCAGCGCCCCCAGGTCGTCCTCGATGTGCTCGAGGACATTGAGCGAATAGATCAGGTCGGCCGGGCGGGCGAGTTCGGAGAGCCCTGCGACGGCCGGGAGGCCCTCGGCGCGCAACCGGGCAAGCTGTGCCTGGTCGGGCTCGATGGCCGTGACGTCGATGCCGCGCCGACGCAGCTCTGAAGCGAAAGTGCCGATGCCAGCGCCGAAGTCAGCGACGGTGCCCCCCGGGTCTGCGCAGGCGAGCACCAAGTCCATAAGGAACGCGTTGTAGTTCCTGGCTTCCTGCAAGACTTCCAGAATCGCCGTGCCGGCGTAGGGAGCGGGCGGAGCCGCCTGGACGTCAGTCATGTGCCCGCCAGGAGATGACCATGGTTGATCCAGGGAAGCGCTGGACCCGACTGGCCCAGGGCGCGCAGAAGCGCAAGGCCTCCCAATGGACCACGGCCTTGACCGATGCGTCGAGCGTCTCGCCGGGCAGGCATCCGTCCATCATGTGCCGTCGCGCCGCCGCCGGGAGATCGATGAAGCGACTGTCACGGACGTAATGCATCGCCAAGGCGCCATCGACCAAGCTCACCCAACGGTCCTCGTCCGACAGGCCGCCGCGCAGCGCGCCTGCCAAGGCGTCGACGGGGCGGACCAAGTTGTTGCGCCAGAGGACCTTTCCCCAGGCTGCATCGAGCAGTCGTTGCGGCCATTCCGATTCGTCGTATCGGACGATGTGGACCGTGACCGACCAGGCGACCACGCAGGGCAGCGCCGCCCAGGCAGCATGCCGAAGCGTCGGGCGGATCGCGCCGAGGGCACGCATCACTCCGACCGTGCCGAAAGGCAGGACGACGGCGAAATAGGTCGGAAAATGGCCCTCGGTGTTGCCGCGGAGGTAGAACGAGAACACGAGCGCATAGGGAAGCAGCGTCAGGAGGATGCCGCGATGGCGTGCAGCCTGCCGGACGAGACCTGCCGCCAGCCACGCGATCCCGGCGACCGGCACGACATAGCCGTTCAGGCTCTGGAGGTTCAGCGAGAGCGATGCGGCGTTGAGCGCTGCCGTCTCGCCACGTGCGAGCAGCTGCAGGTATTGGCCGAACGGCCCGGGGACGGCGCCGGTGGCGGCCATGTAGGCGGGCAGGCCGACGAAAACGGCGTAATAGGCTGCATAGAACGCGGCGAAGGGCAGCGTCAGTCGCAACCAAGCTGCGACGCGCGTCCGCCGCTCGGGCGCGGCAAGAGCTGCGGCGGCATGCAGCCCGTGGAAGGCTGCCGCGACGACGATCGCCGACGTGAAGACGCAGAAGCCGAGAGCGATGCAGGCACCGGCGACAAGGTAGCTGCGCTTCTCAGCCGGCTCGGCGAGGCTCCAGCTCGGCTGCGCGGCGAGGCGGTCCATCGCGAGCAGCAGTGCCAGGGTCAGCGCGGAGAACGCGTGTCCCATAGCCTGGATGGCGAACAGCCCGCTCGATGCCGCGAGCAGCCCGGACAGCAATGCGGCTGCGGGCCCGCCCTCGCGCCCGGCCATCCGAGCGATCACGGCGGCGCAGCCGGCCCAAAGCAGAATCGGCACGGCCCGCGGCGCGACCTCGGTCGGGCCGAACATCAGCACGCCCGGCATCGCCAGGATATGGCGCAGAGGCGGTTGGTTGTCCCTGATCAGGTCGGCCGCGGCGCGAGCGAGATCGCCGCGCCGCAAGGAGTCCAGCAGCGACGAAGCCAGCTGCATGACGGCCAGCTCGTCCTCGCCGAAGAACTGCGCATCGCGCAGGCTTGCCGCGAAGGCGAGGGCCACGATGGCGCAGGCGAGCGGGATCCAGGCCGGCAGCGAGGCTGTTGCAGGCACCGCAGGAGCGCTCGCGAGCCAACGGGCCACGTCAAAGCGTCGGGTATCGCCGCTCATCGAGGTCGCTCTCTGCCTTGCGGCGACGACCGGCAGCCGACTGCGTTACTGCTCGCCCGTGTACGTGGCGTCGGTCCAGCGCAGGAAGCGCCGCAATCCGTCCTTCAAGTCGACCTGCGGCACGTAGTCCAACTGCAGCTTCGCCTTGCGGATGTCAGGGCAGCGCCGGTTCGGCTCGTCGGCCGGGTAGGTGTCCGGGTACTCGATGAGGTTGTGCGCGACGGGCTTGCCGAGCACTTCCTGCACCGCAAGGACAAGCTGGTGCATCGAGATCTCCGGACGCGGATTGCCGACGTTGTAGGCCTCGCCGGGGACGCCGCGCGCGATGACGCGCAGGAAGCCGTTGATCGCGTCGGTGATGTAGCAGAAGGTCCGCGTCTGCTTGCCCGAGCCGTAGACGTTGAGCGGCTTGCCGGCCTTGATGCGGCTCGCGAAGTTCGGCAGGACGCGGTAGTCCGTTTCCTGCATGCCCGGGCCGTAGACGTTGAACGGCCGGATCACGTTGGTGATCACGCCCTTGCTGTCATGGAAGATGTAGCAGAGCGTCTCGCCTGTCCGCTTGCTCTCGTCGTAGCAGGCGCGGGGTCCCATGCTGGAGACGTGGCCGCGATAGCTCTCGACCGTCGGCACGTGGTTGGGGTCCGGGTCGCCGTAGATCTCGCTCGAGCTGAAGAACGTCAGGCGGGCGCCCTTGTTCATCGCGAAGTCGAGCATGTTGCGCGTTCCGCGCACGGCGACGTCGAGCGTCTCCAGCGGATAGGCGCGGTAGTAGAAAGGGCTTGCGATGCCGGCCGCATGGATGACGAAGTGCACCGGCCCCTCGATCGCGAAAGGCTCGATGACGTTGTGGCGCACGAAGCGGATGTGCTCGCTCTGCGGCACTTCCTCGCCGCGCTTTCCGGCCGTGATCAGGTTGTCGAGGATGACGACCTTGACCGGGGACGAGAGCGCCTTGCGCGACATGCGCTCGAACACCTCGACGAAGTAGCGCCCGAGGAAGCCGCGGCCGCCGGAGATGACCACGGTCTTGCCGGCGAAGTCCTGGGCGACGTCGCCGAGGAGCGCGACGACCTCGTCGATGTCGCTGTCGAGATAGAAGGGGGCGGTCATGGCGGAGATCGGTCCCTCAGATGAGCTTCGGGGTGGGCAGCGGCACGATGAACCTGCCGCCTGCCGCCTTGAACGCGGCCTGCTTCGCCATGATCGGCTCCGCGAAGTTCCAGGCAAGGATCACAAGCACGTCGGGCTTGCGGTCTGCGATGGCTGACGAGGACAGCACTGGGATCTTCATGCCGGGCGAGTACAGGCCCTGCTTCAGCGGGCTGTCGTCGACGATGAAGTCGAGCTCCTGCGGCCCCAGGCCGAAATGATAGAGCAGCGTCGTCGCTTTCGCCGGCGCGCCGAACCCCGCGATGCGCTTGCCCTCGGCCTTCAGCGCCCTGATCATGTTGCGCAGCGTCGCGCCGACGCCGTCGATCTGGCGCGAGAAGGCGCGGAATGTGTCCTCGCGGTCGAGGCCGCGCGCCCGTTCGGCCGCGACCAAGGCCTCGACCGAGCCGTCGTCGCGCAGGGGGCCGTCGGCGCGCGCAGCGACGCCGCGCAGCGAGCCGCCATGGGAATCGACGCGCGACGCGCGCACCATGCGCATGCCGTGCTCCGCGAAGAACGGCACCAGAGGCCCGACGGAATGGTAGTCAAGGTGCTCGTGGTAGATCGTGTCGAACAGCGTCTTCTCGTGCACGTCGGCCAGGTACGAGACCTCGAACACGAAGGCGCCGTCCGGTGCCAGCAGCGTCCTGACGCCGCGCGCCACGCCTGGCAGGTCGTCGATATGCGCGAAGACGTTGTTGGCGACGACGAGCTTGGCGGAGCCGCGCTCCCGGCCGATGCGCCGGGCCAAGGGCTCGTCGAAGAAGGCCGCCCAGGTCTCCAGGCCGGCCGCGGTGGCGCGCCGGGCGATCTCCTTTGCCGGATCGATGCCGAGGACGCGCATGCCGGCGTCCTTGAAGAAGCGCAGCAGCGTGCCGTCGTTCGAGCCGATTTCGACGACGAGGTCGTCGGGCTTGAGGCCGAAGCGCTCGACGCAGTCCTGCGCGTAGCGCTGGAAGTGCGCCACGAAGACCGGCGACGTGCCGGAGACGTAGACATAGTCCTCGAACAGCAGCGCTGGATCGACGACGTCGAGCAGCTGCAGGTGCGCGCAGCTGCGGCAGAAGAAGACGTCGAGCGGGAAGCGCTGCTGATCGCGCGCGAGCGCGCTGGCTGGCACGAAGGCATTCGCAGGCGGCGTCGGCGTCAGCTCCAGCACCAGCGCCAGGTCCGAACTGCCGCACAGGCGGCAGCTCGTCCGCCGCCGGCAAGCGGCTGACGCTGTCGACGCCGTCGCGCTCAAAGAGGCCGCCTGCCGGCTTGCCGTCACGCTGGCACGGGAACGAGCGGGATGCGCACGAGGTCCTGCTCGTAGCTGTACTGGTCGCGCGGGTTGCCGCCGAGGGTCAGGAAGACGGTGTCCTGGGTGAACACCATGGCGTGCTCAAGATTGGGGCCGGTGTAGAACATCTGGCCCTTCTTGATCGTGATCTTCTTGGCCGGCTCCTTGGCGCCGACCGGGCGCCAGTGGTACTCGATCTCGCCGTCCATCACATAGCAATAGTGCCAGTCGGTCTTGTGGTAGTGG